>JAKAWF010000087.1 GCA_021817025.1 bacterium | reverse complement strand
GCCTCCTCCTCACGGGAGCCGTCCTTCGCGGAGACGTCAAACGCCGTGAGCTGCCCGAGGCCGGGGTAATTGGTTCGATATACGAAGGCGGCGTCGAAGCCACCTCGCTGCCCCGACCCCGAGGTGGCCGTCACCGGCTCACTGAGGACCAGGTTCCCACCGGAATCGCGCAGCTCGATCTGGAACTGGGCTTCGAAAACATCTGCCGAGCCTTCCACCCTGAGCGACGCCCCCAGGGTGTCCCCGGGAGCCGGCAGCTCGACGAAGATCGGTGGCATCACTTCGTCGAAGTCGGACCGCTGCACCGGTTCGTCGAGCCGGACCGGAGCACCCAGCAGGTGGGTCAACACCAGGCCCTGAAACTGGAACTGCACTCGACTAACGCCGGGCAGGTGGGTAATCGTGAAAGTGACCTGAGCGAGCCTTGCCAGGGCTGAGGATGGGCTGCCGGAGTTACTGAACTCTGAGCTCAGATTGACGGTGGCGACATGCCCAGAGACGCTAAGGCCCAGTACCTTGCTCCCCAACGGGATCTGGGAATCCAGCCCAGCCTGTGACTCCAGTGCAGTCGGCCCACTCAAGAGCTCACCCATCGCCGCCCGGGCGATCGCCGTGGTGGCGGCTACCTGGCGGTGAGCGGTCCCCAGGTAGCTCCCGCGCATGAAGTAGACGAGTACTGTGGACGCCTCGCTGGATGCCGTCGGCGCAGGGCTCGGCAATGCGCTGGCGCCCCCGGATGCCGTGGCGGAAGGCGACGGCGCGGGGTGGGATGGGCTCCCACCGCAGGCGGTCGCCGCGGCCATCACCCCGAGCGCGGCCGCCACGATTGAAGCGGCGGTTCGCAGGCGGCCAAGCCTGGTCCCTTGGAAGTACTGGCTCGCTTGCCGTCCCCTTCCTATGGTGGTTTTCTCGGTCATGATCAGCCCCCGCGATGCTCACCGCCGATAGCGGTCCATCCATTTACTCTGGGATGGCGACGAGCCTCCACCAACAGTGTTTTCGCTAGTCGCCGCCGCGGATCCCACGCGCGCATACACCCCCAAGTCCATCCGGCCGGGAGCGGCCGCCTCGTCAGCGCAGGGATGGGCGAAGTGTTGGTGGTTGGCCCTCGAGTTCCAGCAAGTAGATTCCCGCAGCCGGCTGTAGGCGCTTTCCAGGTGGTGTGGGGACGCGCCCGCAGCGAAGCTGAACCGAAGGCCCGGGGTTCGCCGGGTGGTGAAGTCGGGGGCTGGCCTCTGCTGGTTCCGTCCCAAGGAGACTGTGATGGAAACTCGGGTCGCCGTGAGTTCCTACCCAGCCTCGCTCACCGGTAGCCTCGATCCGGGGCTGAGTCGCTGGCTATGGTTGGTGAAATGGCTGCTGGCCATCCCCCACGTCGTGGCCCTGGCTGCTCTCTGGATCGCGGCAGGGGGACTTACCTTAGTGGCGGGGCTTGTCATCCTGGTGACGGGCCGCTACCCGAGGCCGATCTTTGACTTCAACGTCGGTGTGATGCGGTGGAGCTGGCGGGTGGCCTTCTACGCCTATGCGGCGCTGGGCACGGACCGCTACCCACCCTTCAGCCTGCGCCCCGACCCCACCTACCCGGCCGACTTCACCGTGGAGTACCCGGAGCAGCTTTCCCGGGGCCTAGTCTTGATCAAGTGGTGGTTGCTGGCCGTCCCTCAGTACCTGGTCGTGGTGGTCTTCACTGGGGGCTTCGGGGTGGTCCTGGGCGGACCCGGCCACATCATCACCGGGAGTGGACTCATCACGCTTTTGGTTCTGATCGCGGCGGTGGCATTGCTCTTCTCCGGAACCTACCCCCGCCCGCTTTTCGATCTGACGATGGGGCTCGACCGCTGGTGCTACCGGGTCCTGGCCTACACCGCGCTCATGACCGACCAGTACCCGCCGTTCCGGCTCGACTGCGGCGGAACCGAGTCCTCGACGACGGTCCAGGCGACGGCTGGTCCCGCCGGAGGAGGCCGTGCGGCACCCGCCTGAGTCCGGCGGCCGTATCCGGCCACGACCTGGCCCCGGTGCCGCCTCCACCGCCGGCCGCCGGGCAGGGAGCCGGTGGCCCGAGCCCATGCAGCTCCCGCTGAGATCCGGAGGCGGCGAGAGGTTCCTGGCGAACGCCAGGGCGGCCTGCGCACGCGCTTCAGGTCAAACAGGCGGTTCGGAGAGGAGGTCCCATCCGCCGGGTACCCTGACGACGACCAACCGCCCCGCGCTGCCACCGATCCGCCCGGGGTGGAGCAGACTGGCGTTGCCGGTCCTGGTCGAGCACCCTGGCCCGATGGCCCTGCTGATGGAGCTACTCCTGCTGCCGGGAGCGGAGTTCGGGATCACTGAGCAGGCCGGCGCCGCACCGTCGTGAGGAGGAAGGGCATGCGTGGCTGGAGACGGATGAATCGGTCGCAGCGGACCGGGCTGGTGGCGGCAGCCACAGTTCAGCTGGGGCTGGCCACACTGGCAGGGGCGGACCTGGCCCGGCAAAGGCCGGAGCAGGTGCGCGGCCCCAAGTGGCGCTGGGCCATCCTGATTGGGGTGAACTATGTCGGGCCGCTCGCCTACTTCCGCTGGGGACGCGTTGCCTCCTCCCCACCCGGCGTTCGGACCGGAAGTACAGGCCCGGCCGGCGCCGTCCCCTCCTAGGGCAGCCGCCCGGTGCCAGCGAGTTGGCAGGCATTCCTCGCTGCGAGTTGGCGCAGGGGGACTGCCTGGCTCGGGCGGAAGCCGATGAACTACTCCCCCAAAGCGGGGCGGGGGACGTTGGAGATTCTCCGCGCCAACGTGTTCACCCGCTTCAACGCCATTCTGGCCGGCCTCTTGATCGTGGTCGCCGTCGTCGGGCCCCCTCAGGATGGCCTGTTCGCTCTGGTGCCTGCGGTGAACACCGCGATCGGAGTCCTCCAGGAGCTGCGGGCGCGACGCGTGCTGGCCCGGCTCGCTGTGGTCACCGCGCCCCGCGCCAGGGTTCGCCGGAACGGGGAGGTGGTGGCACTCCCGGTGGAGTCAGTAGTTCCAGGGGACGTGATCGAGCTTCGACCCGGCGACCAGCTGATCGCCGACGGCAGCATGCTGAGCAGCCGTGCTCTGCAGGTCGACGAGTCACTGGTCACGGGCGAGTCCGAGCCGGCTGAGAAGGTGATTGGAGCGCCAGTACTATCGGGATCCTTCGTCGTCGCAGGCTCCGGGGACATGAGGGCGGAGGCGGTCGGGGAGGCTGCCTACGCCCGGCAGCTGGAGCGGGAAGCCCGGACCTTCAAGTTGGTCAGATCGGAACTCCAGGCCGGAACCAACCAGATACTGCGCGGCGTCACCTGGGTCATGGTCCCGGCTGCACTCCTCCTGATCAGCGCCCAGGTGATCCGCTCCGGCTCCTCCATAGACTCCGCGCTGCGCGGGTCGGTGGCCGGGGTAGGGGCCATGATTCCCGAGGGGCTGGTGCTGCTCACCTCGATCGCCTTCGCCCTGGGGGCCATCCGTCTAGCCCAGCGTCGAGTTCTGATACAGACACTTCCTGCCGTGGAGGGGCTGGCCCGGGTCGACGTGCTCTGCATCGACAAGACCGGCACCCTCACTCAGCCCACCATGCGGGTTGCGGCGGTGGACCAGCTCGGCTCGGCCGACCCCGAGCCCGTCCTGGGCGCACTGGGCGCCGCCGACCCCACCCCCAACGCCACCATGATCGCCCTGGCCCGGAGGTACCCTGCCCCACCGGAGTGGAGTTGCTCGATGACGGTGCCATTCTCATCGGCCCGGCGGTGGAGCGCCGCCGAGTTTGCCGGCCATGGCGCCTGGGTGCTGGGGGCGGCCGACGCGCTATTGGGCCCGGGCCCCCAGCCTCCCTCGGTGGCGGAGCACGTCGACCGTGGCACCGCCGCCGGGGAGCGAGTGGTCCTGCTGGCGGCGGCACCGGGTGGGCTGGCAGGTTCGTCCCTACCCCAGAACCTACGGCCGGCAGCCGTCGTCCACCTTCAGGAGGAGCTCAGGCCCGAGGCCGAGTCGACCATCGCCTACCTCCTCCGCCAGGGAATCACGGTGAAAGTTCTCTCGGGGGACGATCCCCGGACGGTCGCGGCGGTAGCCCGCCGGGTCGGGGTCCCGCAGAGCGAGCACGGGGTGGACGCCGGCCACCTCGGAGATGACCAGCACGCTCTGGCCCTGGCCCTGGCCGACGGCTCGGTCTTCGGGCGCGTCGGACCCCAGCAGAAGCGGGCGATGATCGCTGCCCTCCAGGCGGCGGGCCACGTCGTGGCCATGACCGGCGACGGGGTGAACGACGTGGCGGCGCTGAAGCAGGCGGACATCGGGATCGCCATGGGCTCGGGAAGCCAAGCCAGCCGGGCGGTGGGACAGGTGCTGCTGCTGGACAGCTCGTTCGCCGCGGTGCCCATGATCCTGTCGGAGGGACGGCGGGTAATTCACAACGTGGAGCGGGTCGCCGGAGTGGTGGTGACCAAGACGGTCTACGCCGCCATGCTGGCGCTGGCGATAGGCATCCTGGCGGTTCCCTACCCCTTCTACCCCCGCCACCTGACATTGGTCAGCGCCTTCACCATCGGAATCCCTGGCTTCTTCCTGGCCCTCGGTCGCCGCAATCCGCGCGCCCTTGCCGGCTTCACCTCCAGGGTCCTCGCCTTCACCATCCCGGCCGGGCTAGCCGCCAGCGGAGCGGTTCTCGGGGCCTACCAGCTGGCGCGGGCCGATCCCCAAGTCACCGCGGTACAGGGCCAGACGGCGGCCGCGCTGGCCCTCTTCGTGGTGGGTATCTGGGTGCTGGCCATGCTCAGTCGGCCGCTCAACTGGCCCAGGGCGGCGCTGGTGGCGGCGATGGTGGTGCTGGCGGCCGCGGTGGTCGCCGTCCCCCTCGCGCGGCAGATCTTCTCAATTTCCTTTCCGGCTCCCGAAGTAGTGGTCGAGACCGCTGCGGTCGCGGCGGGCGCGGTAACAGTGGCGGCCCTCTGGCTGCGAGTGGAACCCGCGGTTAGACGGGCCCTTCAGGGACGCTCGCATGCCCACTGAAGCCCGGCCGCGCCTCCAGGAGCTGGTCGATCGCCACGGGGGAATGGTCTTGTTGGCGGCGACGCTGGCGGGCCTGGCGGTCGGCGGAGGCCTGACGCTCCTCGGCTTCTCCCGGGCGGGCAGCGCCAGCTGGGTGGCGACCACGGTCCTGGCAACGGCCCCCAGCCTCTGGTGGGTGGTCGACGCCCTGCGCCGCTCCCGGCTGGGGGTCGACGTGATCGCCCTCCTGGCCCTGGTCGGGGCCTTACTGGTCGGTGAGTACCTCGCCGGTGCGGTCATTGGCGTCATGGTGGCCAGCGGGCGGGCGCTCGAGGCGTGGGCGGCAGCCAGCGCCCGCCGCGAACTCAGCTCGCTGCTCCAGCGCGCCCCCAAGGTGGGCAAGCGACACACAACCGCCGGCGTGGAGACGATCCCACTGCAACAGGTCGAGGTCGGCGACCTGCTGCTGGTGGGGTCCGGGGACGTGGTCCCAGTGGATGGCGTTGTCGCCAGCCAGCTGGCGGTGCTGGACGAGTCGGCCCTGACCGGCGAGCCACTGCCGGTCGAGCACCCCGCCGGGGAGGCGGTTCGCAGTGGAGTTGTCAACTCCGGAGACCCCTTTGACCTCCGGGTCACCGCCCGCGAGGCGGACAGCAGCTACGCAGCGATCGTGCGGCTGGTCCGGGAGGCCGAGTCCTCCACCGCTCCATTCGTGCGTCTGGCCGACCGCTACGCCGCCTGGTTCCTGTTGGCCACGCTGCTCATCGCGGGGGGGGCCTGGGCCTACTCCGGCGACCTGGTCCGGGCCGTGGCGGTGCTCGTCGTTGCCACCCCCTGCCCACTGATCCTGGCGGCGCCGGTCGCCATCGTCTCTGGGCTGTCGCTCGCCGCCCGCCGGGGCGTGGTGGTAAAGGGAGGACGGTCCCTAGAACAGCTGGCCCGCTGCCGGGTCCTGCTCCTCGACAAGACCGGGACCCTGACGATCGGCCAGCCCGAGGTGGCGGACGTTCTCAGCGCCGGGGCCCGATCCGGTACCGAGATCCTGCGTCTAGCGGCCTCCCTGGACCAGGCATCCTCTCACGTCCTGGCCAGCGCCATCGTGCGCGCGGCTCGCCTCTCCGGTCACACCCTCAGCGCACCGATCGGAGCCAGGGAGGTGCCCGGTTCCGGGATCTCCGGCGTCGTCGATGGCACCCCGGTCGCACTCGGTCGTGCTGCGTTCGCAGGAGCAGCGGAGGGGCTGCCGTGGGTTCGTGCCGCGCGCCGCCGCGCGGCGCTGGAGGGCTCCGCCACCGTCTTCGTCCAGGTCGGCCGGGAAGCCGCGGGCGTCCTCCTGCTCGCCGATCCGGTGCGGCCCGACGCGGCCCGTACGCTGCGAGCCCTCCGGCGGGCCGGGATCGAGAGAGTGGTCATGGTCACCGGGGACCGCCCGGAGGTCGCCCAGGCGATCGGCGCCGCGGTCGGGGTGGACGACATCTTCGCTGAGCGGGCGCCGGCGGACAAGTCTGATGTTGTGCAGATGGAGCGCCGTCGGGGACCGGTGATGATGGTCGGGGACGGCGTGAACGATGCCCCAGCGCTGGCCCTGGCCGATGTCGGCGTGGCGATGGGGTCCCGCGGCGCCAGCGTTTCCTCCGAGACCGCCGACGTGGTGCTGACGGTAAACCGCCTGGATCGCCTCGGCGAGGCGATGGCGGTCGCCCGCCGCTCCCGGTCCATCGCCATGCAAAGCGTGGTCGCCGGGATGGGGATGTCCCTCGCGGCGATGGCGGTGGCAGCGGCAGGCTACCTCCCACCGGTGGCTGGTGCGGTGCTGCAGGAAGCGATCGACGTCGTCGTCATCCTCAACGCGCTTCGGGCGCTGCGCCCGGGAGTGGCATCCCGGGCCCTTCCGGTGCCAGACGCGGAGGTGATCCGGGAGTTCCGCCGACAGCACCCCGCCATCCGGGCCGCGATCGAAGCCATCCGAACCGCTGCGGAGGCGCTGGACACCGGAGAGCCGGCGGACGCCCTTCGCGGTGTCCGTGAGCTGCATGCCAGGCTGCTACGCGATGTCCAGCCCCACGAGGAGGCGGAGCAGACTGTCCTCTACCCAGTGCTCGACCGGGTGCTGGGCGGCACCGATGCCACCGGGACGATGAGCCGGGCGCACGGCGAGATCCTGCACCAGATCCGTCTTCTGGGCCGACTGCTCGACCAGATGGGCTCGGATGTACCCGGGCCAGCCGACCTTGGCGAGTTGCGCCGCCTCCTGTTCGGCCTCTATGCGCTACTTCGACTCCACACCGCGCAGGAGGAGGAGTATTACCTCTCACTCGCCGAGGACTAGGCGCTGCTCACGCGGGTAGCCCCGACCGATGCGTGGCTTTCGGGCTGGAGAGCCGACCCTATGTCCGAATCCTGCAGTGCCGTCGCGCTGCGCTCCGCCCGGACCCTGGTCCAGCGTGACGGTGACGTTGAAGCCTGGCCGTCGATGCCGACGGCGTCCCATCGTCCCTCTGCGGCCTCCCCTGTCGCCTCAGGAGGCCTGCCGCCCCAGCTCCTGGCCCCAGCGTCGGGCCCGGTCCAGCTCACCATCGCGAAGGGGACCGTACTTGCCTTTCACCTGAAAGGCCTCCGCCCTGGCCACGGATCGAAACCCCAGCCCTTCCAGGGCCTTCAGGATCTTGGGGGAGGCACTCCCAAAGGGGCCCCGCACTCGAGTATCAAAGGCGGCGCACCGGCCGGTGCCCCGGGGTAGACCGTCGAGCCACTGCTGCAGCGGAGGCTGGGTGAGGTCCGGGGCCCTGGGCGCGCGGCCCGCCTCACCCCTGACCCCCTCCAACCGCTGCTGGGTGGGCACACCGAAGGCGATGACCGGACAGCCCACGACCAGCAGCGCGGCCTCCGCCACCACTTCGGGAGTCGCTTCCGAGGTGGATAAGACCTTGGTCCCAGGTCCGATGCCATCGGCGACGGCCCGGGCCACCTCCGCCGTGTTCCCCCACAGAGACTCGAACACCACAACTGCGTTCATGCCCGTCCCTCGGCAGGCGGGGTGCCCGGCTCACCGCCCTGGCCATCCTGCCCGCATCACCCCTAGGCGATCGTACCGCTCTTGGGGACAATAGGCCGGAGCGAAGATCACCTTCCAGGGGGACGGGCGGGGGGCGCGATTGAGCTGCGCCTGGTGCCAGCCCAAGGGGCGGGAAGAGCTGTCCGGGATCCGCAACCGACGATAGCACTCAGGGCTGGAGGTGCCGCCCCCCGGCACTCGCTTGCGGTAGTGCGTTCCCCGCCCTGGAGGAGGAAGCTGAAGTGCTCGGCCATCGAGCCCATGATGGTGAGCGCGAAGATCCCCATCACGATTCCGCTGATGGTGAGGATGGTGCGCGGCTTGCGCCGCCAGAGGTTGCGCAGTACCTCCACGGACCGACGACCTCCTCCCAGTCGCTCCCGGCTGGGACTGGTGCCCCGCCAGCCATGGTGAAGGCCGAAAACCTGAAGCGGGACCCAGGCCAGGGACGATGGGCCAGAAGGTACGGTTCAGGCGGAAGGTGAACTCCCCTGGCCATCCGTCGCCGACCCGTACGCCCGCAACGCGTCGGCGTAGGTCCGGAGCCGGTCCTCGACGGCGCGGTGCACCGTTCCCATCGCGAACTCGCCCTCCACGCGGTCGCCGCTGGCGACGCCGGTGAGCAGTTCCAGCCCCTCGTCCACTGTGGACACCGTCCAGACATGGAATTCGTGTCGAGCCACCGCCTCCACCACGTTGGCAGAGAGCATGAGGTTGGCCTGGTTGGCGGTCGGGATCAGGACCCCCTGGTCGCCGGTGAGCCCCTGGGCCTCGCAGACTGCGTAGAAGCCCTCGATCTTCTCGTTCACCCCGCCCACCGCCTGAACGGCGCCGCCCTGGTCGATGGAGCCGGTGACCGCGATCCCCTGGCGAATGGGTATCCCGGAGAGCGCCGAAAGCAGTGCGTACAGCTCGGCGGAGGACGCCGAGTCTCCGTCCACCTCGTCGTAGGCCTGCTCAAAGGTTAGGCTGGCGCGAAGGGCCAGCGGCCACCTCTGGGCGTACTTGCCGGCCAGATACCCGGAGAGGATGAGGAACCCCTTGGAGTGGATCGGTCCAGAGAGGTTGATCTCCCGCTCCACGCTCTGCAGCGTCCCCGGTCCCGGCGACACCCGCGCGGAGATGCGGGTGGGCTGGCCGAAGCGGTGATCGCCGAGGTCGATCACGCTGAGCCCGTTGACACAGCCGACACGCGCACCCACGGTCTCCACCACCAGGACCCGCTCCCGGATCAGCTCGCGGACGCGCTCCTCGATCAGGTCGGAGCGGTACCGCCTCCGAGCCACCGCCTGGTCGACATCCTCGGCCTCAACCACCGGGTGACCCCCGGCCACGGCCCAGTAGCTGGCCTCGTCGACCAGGTCCGAGATGTCGAGCAGCCTGGTCGAGAGCTTGCCGCGGTGGTCCCGGAGCCGAGCACCCCACTCGACGACCCGGGCGACCGCGCCGCGGTCGAAATGGACCAGCCCTGCCTCCCGGACCCGCCGGCTGATGAACGCCGCGTAGTCCAGCACGTGCTGCGGGTCCCAATCCATATCGGGCGCGAAGTCGGCCCTCACTTTGAAGAGCTCGCGGACGTCCTCATCCACCGCCTGCAACAGGCGGTACAGGGCTGGAGCGCCGACCATCACCACCTTGACATCCAGCGGGATCGGCTCAGGTCGCAGCGTCGGGGTCGGAACCAGCACCAGCTGCTCGGTGAGGTTCTCCACGGCGACCTCGGCGGACCGGAGCGCCCGCTTGAGAGCCTCCCACGAGAAGGGGTTGCGGAGGACGTCGATCGCCTCCAAGACGAGGACGCCGCCGTTGGCGCGGTGCAGGGATCCCGGCCGGATGTGGCTGAAGTCGGTGACGAGCGAGCCGAACTTCGAATGGTACTCGACCCGGCCGAAGAGGTTGTAGTAGGTCGGATTGCGCTCAACCACCACCGGCGCTGCCTGAAGGGTGCGGTTGTCCACCAGGACATTGACCCGGTAGCGGGCTCCGTCGTCGCTGGGACGCAGCTCCTGCATGAGCTCCGCGGAGCCATCCTCCTCGGGGTGCTCGCGGCGGCGCAGGGCGGCTAGGTGGTGGGGGATGTCCAGCTCCAAGGAGCTGAGGTGCGCCAGGACCGCCTCCTGATCGCTGTACTTCTCGCGCAGCCCCGCGACCTGGGGAGCGACGGCGGCCATCACCACGCTGCGGTCGAGGTCGGCCAGCTTTTCGGCGGCCTCCTTCTCCAGTAGCCGGAGCTGGTGCGCGTGGAGCTGGAGGTGCTCCTGAATCTCCGTACCGGCCCGCTCCAGGGCCGCCCTTCGATCACCAGGCAGGTGCTCCAGCTCCTCCGGCGATAATGGCTGGTCGTCCTTCATCGGCACCACCGCTACACCGAACGGCGTCGCCTGCAGCGCGAAGCCACGCTCGGCGGCGAAGGCGTCCAGCTCCCGGCGCAGGCCCTGACGCTGCTCATTGATCTCAGCGATCTGCTCCCGGCGGTGCTCCTGGTAGGCATCACTCTCGAAAGCCCGGTCCAGATCTCGGCGCACGGTCTCGATGAACGAGTCCATGTCGGCAGCAAACTCAGTCCCTCGACCAGGTGGAAGGGCGATCGCGGCGGGCTGGCTGGAAGTTTGGAAGTTGTTCACGTAGACCCAGTCGCTGGGGACGGCGCGCCGCGCAGACCAGCGCCCCAGCTGGTCCAGTACCGCAGTGACTCGGCCGGACCCCGGAGTCCCCGTGACGAAGAGGTTGTATCCCGGAGTGTGGATGCCAAGGCCAAACTGCAGCGCCTCAACGGCCCGCGGCTGGCCCACAGTCCCCTGCAGGCCATCCACCTCCGCGGTGCTGGCGAAGGGGAGGGCAGCGGGGTCCAGGCGCCGACGCAACTGCTCGGGACCCAACTCAGGGGCCGGCCCGCCGGCGTTCGGCCGGGGACGGGTTGCCTCCATCTCAGTCACTGCCCTTGAATCAGCCCAGAGCCCAGTCCGCCGCTAGACGGAGCCGCTAACGCCCGCCGCCGATGAGGGCCTTGATGTGTCATCGCTCTGCTCCCGAGTTCTCCGTGACCAGACTCTAGCGACAGCGGAGTCCCGTCTGTCGTTCCCATCCCGCACTCCCCAGCGAGTACCCATCCCGGGCCCCAACGCAACACCGCCTGGGTCGAGCGCTACCTCCGCTCGACGGCTTGGGCCGGAACCAGAGACCCCGGGCCGCCCCGTCATCCTCGAGAGGTCGTTCGAAGCGCGACTGGCCAGGAACCCGGAATCGGAGGGGGCACGCCCGCACTGGTGAACCACCCCCCCGTCGTCGAGGAAACCACGCTGCCGGAGCCGCCGCCAGGCGAGAATCCTCATGTTCAGGGGAGCAACGGCTCGCCACCACGAAGAAGGACCAAGCGTGCCGGATCCAGCGCCGAGTCTTGGAGCCGCCCGTACGCGATCCGGCCCGACAAGCGCCGGTCCAGATCGGCGAGCAGACCACTCCAGCCGCCGGGGGCACGTGGCGGCCGCCCTCGAGGGTCTGCTGGCCGTCGGCGCACTGGGTGGTGGGCTGGCCCTCATGGTCGGACCTCAAGGTCAAATAGTCTCCCTACCGGTCTCAGACTTGGCCGGGTCCCCATTCGACAGCTACTTTGTGCCAGGCCTGATTCTCTTCACGGTTCTCGGGCTTGGTCCCCTGGTTGTCGCGCTGCTGGCGTGGCGAGCACACCGCGCGGCTCCGCTCCTGACGGTCACCGTGGCGGCGGGACTACTTATTTGGATCGGAACTCAGATCGCGATCGTGGGGTACACGGGCAGCCCTCCGCTGCAGGCGTTCTACGTCGCGCTCGCGCTTGTCCTAGGCTCGGTCGGCCTGGCCTGGATGGGCCATCGCTAGTGCTCAGGGGCACGCGTGACCGCGCGTCCCAAGAACCGGCTCAGCCGGAGGGTGCCGTACATTCCACCGCCGAAAAAAGTCGGTGACCTGATCAGCGCACGCGGCCCCGCGGAGATCCCCGTCCCCTCAACCTCTGTCGGTCCCGTCCCGGGTGCTGCAGCTAATCTCTACCCAATCGGAGAAATGACCAGTTGAACCACCTGGCCGGGCCGCATGGCTGTTCCCGGGCTTGGTACCTGGTCCGTGACCGTCGTGGGGATCATG
>JAKAWF010000086.1 GCA_021817025.1 bacterium | reverse complement strand
CCGAGTCAAGTGCCGCTCCGCTCGCCCGTCACCGCAGACGTTGCGACGGGAGGGCACGGGCCAGCAGGCGCCGGGCGGCTCGGCGAAGTGCCGGGTCGGCACTTCCGACCATGCCGGGTGAGCTCCCAACGGCTCTCGCCCGAGGGGACCAAGCCGGGGCATCGGTGGTGCCTGCCGGACCTGACCATCATCTTGCCTACGGACAGAACTCAAGGGCAGGTGCTTGGGAGAAGGAGAGATGAAGCTCGACAAGACGGTCATCAAGGAGCTGACGGTCCGCCCAGGGATGCCGGCCGCTCTCGACAGCCGGAGCACCGACGCAATGCCGATCGAGCAGGTGAGGGCCGGGAAGACCAAGCGCAAGGAGGCGGGCGAGGCGGACCTCCAGTCCTTCGTCGACGAGTTGACGGCGTCCCAGGAACTCCTGTGGGCGAGCGACAGCCAGGCCCTACTGGTGGTTCTCCAAGCGATGGACGCAGCCGGCAAGGACGGAACCATCAAACACGTCATGTCCGGGCTGAACCCTCAGGGTTGCCGGGTGGAGGCCTTCAAACAGCCCTCCGCCGAAGAGCTCGAGCACGACTTCCTGTGGCGTTACAGCAGGGCGCTCCCCGAGCGGGGGCGGATCGGCATCTTCAACCGTTCCTACTATGAGGAGGTCCTGGTGGTCCGCGTGCATCCGGAGCTCCTAGCCCACGGGCGTATGGCCTCGGATGACGAGCCGGCCGAGGCCATATGGCAGCACCGCTACGAGGACATCAACGCCTTTGAGCGCCACCTCTGTCGCACCGGCACCCGGATCGTGAAGATCTTCCTGCACCTCTCTCGGGAGGAGCAGAAGAGGCGATTCCTGGAACGTCTGGACGACCCCGCCAAGTTCTGGAAGTTCTCGGCTGACGATCTGGCCGAGCGTGGGCACTGGAGCGAGTACCGGGTCGCCTATGAGGAGGCGCTCACCGCCACGTCCACGCCATGGGCGCCATGGTACGTGGTGCCGGCCGACCACAAGTACCGTCTCAGGGCCTTGGTGGGCGGCATCCTAGTCCACACCATCGACGAGATGGACCTTCGGCTCCCGCAGGTCGGCCCGGACGAGTTGAAGGCACTGGCCCGAGCCAAGAAGGAGCTGTTGGCGGAGTGACGGTTCATGCACGCCAAGTGTCCCACGCTGGCGCACCTCACTTCGGCACCGCCCCGACCCCGGGCCTGCCCGAACGGCTGCGAGCGTCCGTGTTTGACCTCGACGGCGTCCTCACCGAGAGTGCCAAGGTTCCATGACGCGGCGTGGAAGGAGACGTTCAACACCTGGGGCCCGGACCGTCGAGAGCCGCTATCGAAGCCCCAGATCCGCAGGGATTGGGAAGAACGCGAGCGCCCACGTCCCGGCGTTGGGGTTGGTACTTGCCACTAGGGTCAAGCTTGGTGTGCTTGTCGTGCCGAGGGTGCTCGCCCCGAATTCGTAGACCATGCCCTCAGGTCCGCTGCCGTTGCTCGAGCCCACCGCGCTCACCCACAGGTCCCCCTGCGCGTCGAACGCAAGGTCGACTCCCCCACCACTGATATAGGTGGACATGTTGATCGAGGAGATCGCTGAAGCGCTCATTCCTGACACGCCGGGGCCGTATTCGTACACCATGTCATCCTGCGCGGCTATCCAAAGATTGCCATGGGAGTCAAAGGCGATGCTGTCGGGGGTCAGTCCGCTCGGTAGCTGGACGTGGGCGCTCGGCCGGGGGTGCGTCATCGCCAGAGAACCCACGGAGTATTCGACCAGCACGCGGTTGTCATAGCTTGCCACCCATAGATCTCCGTGAGTGTCGAAGGCAAGGCTGGCTGGACCGTCGACAAGTGACGACGAGGCGCCTGTCCGGATTGGGGTCAGCTCGCCAGCCAGCGAGCCCGCAGCGTACTCCACAACAGTCGTACCACCGGCCACCCAGAGGTTGCCTCGGGGGTCGAAAGCCAGCCCCTCGGGTGACATCACTCCCCTGATCACGATATGACGCGGAGCGGAGTTGTGAACAAGCTCGCTTGGAGAGTACTCGTCCAGCGCTGGTGGGCTGGTGCTCGAACTCCCGCAACCCACCCACAGATCGCCGCGCGAATCGAATGCCAGCGCATCGGGACGAGTGCATGCCTTGGAACTGACAGTGACAGATGGCGGACTGGCCGGCGAGGCCCCGAAATCCGATACCGTCCCCGCGTTCAGCTCGCTCACCCAAAGGCCGTGCGGGGTGGTGCCGTTCGCGGTTGCCCCCCCCGGCGTGCTCGTAGCCGGCTGGGTGGGCGTCGTCGCTTTCGTGCTCGGTGCACCGGAGCAAGCCGCGAGAAGCAGCGCAGCACCAAGCGCAGCTGCCAGAGGCATCCGCGGCGCGTGACCTGGCGAGGCGGCACGGT
Source organism: bacterium (assembly GCA_021817025.1). The sequence goes on along the minus strand of JAKAWF010000086.1, from coordinate 9,917 downwards.
GTGACATGGGCTGGAAGAGCTTCACCTGTTGAACCTCCATATCCCAAACCCGCGTCCATCCCGACGACGGGCTAGACCGCCCTGAGTTTGATGAAGCCTCCTGAGTTTAGCTTCTCTCTTCCCCCAGGGCAGATCATTGTAGCAGCCTTCCGGCCCGGAGCGACGGCTGTGAGCAGTTACTCTCCCAAGACTGGGGTCGACTACCCGGGATCCTTCGGCAACCTGCTGGCGTGGGTCCCAGATGACGAGGTATGTCTCGATCACCTGGACTGGCCGCGCTGGCCAGAAGGGTTCTCCGGTCCGCGCTGCGGCCCAGTCGCCGCCTGGCGCTACCACGACGGGCGGCGGTTCTGCCCGGGTTGCGCCCACCGGGTATCGGCGACCGCCGGTACGATCTTCCACGGCACGCGCACGCCGCTCACAGTGTGGTTCGCCGTGGCCTGGCGTCTGACAAGCCAGAAGAACGGGGTCTCGGCACTCGGTCTCAAGCGGGAGCTCGGCATCGGCTCCGAGCAGACTGCATGGACGATGCCGCACCGCTGCCGCCCGGCAATGACCCGGCCCGGTCGGGACCGGCTCTCCGGCAGCATCGAGGTCAGTGTCGCCAGCCGTCACACCCGCTGCGGCAAGGCTGGCTGCCGCTGCCAGGCCGATCCCCCCCGCCTCCACGGCCCCTACCGGCAGTGGACCGCCATCATCGATGGCAAGACCGGTCACGCGCCGACTCACCGACGCTCAGGCCCAGCGCTACCGCGAGTGGCTCCCCAAGGATCGCAAGCTAATCCCTCAGCTGCGCCTGGCTGCCAACGACGCCATTGACCTCACCCTGCAGGCCGACCAGTCCGGTCCAGCCGAGGTCCATTCCCCAGCTCAGAGGTTAAGTCGCAAGCTTGGTTCTGGCCCAGGGCGGATCACACCCTAAGATCGGTCGGCCGGCCGCTGAACGGTGATCGGGCCGCGGCGGCGGCTGGTTTGGGCCGGATTCAACAGGGGAACCATCACGCGATGGGCATGCACATGGGCGGCGGCGGTGCCAACCGCATGGTCCAAGGCTATTCCCAGCCTCAGGTGAAAGCCCCCATCAACCGCAGCACCCTGCTGCGCGTGGTCAAGCTCTTCCGCCCCTACAAAGGGAAGGTGGCGGGGGTGCTGGCCATCCTGGTGGTGGTGGCCGGCCTGGGCATCGTCAACCCGGTGATGCTCAAGCTGATCATCGACCAGGGCATCCTGGAGCACAAGACCCGGATGCTCCTGATCTTCGTCGGGATCATGGTGATCACGCCGGTGATCAGCACCGGGCTTGGAGTCTGGCAGACCTATCTCAACGCGGTGGTGGGCCAGCGCATGATGCAAGACCTCCGAGTCGCCCTCTACGCGCACCTGCAGAGCCTGCCCCTGCGCTTTTTCACCCGCACCCGCACCGGCGAGATTCAGTCCCGCCTCAACAACGATGTCGGCGGCGTCGATTCGGTGATCACCAACACCGCCACCAGCATCGTCTCCAACCTCACCCGCACCGCCGCCACCCTGACCGGGATGGCGGTCCTGAGCTGGCAGCTGACCCTGATCTCGGTCGTGATGATGCCGGTGTTCGTACTCGTCACGACCAGGGTGGGCGAGGTCCGCCGCAAGGTCAGCTCCGACACCCAGTCGACCCTGGCCGACCTCTCCGCGATCGCCGAGGAGACTTTGTCGGTGAGTGGGATCCTGCTCAGCAAGGTCTTCGGGCGCGAGAAGGTGACCCACCAGCGCTATGTGAACGAGACCGGACGGCTGACCAACCTGATGATCCGCCAGCAGATGGTCGGACGCTGGTTCTTCGGCTTCATCTCCACCTTCTTCTCGATCCTGCCCGCCTTGGTCTACCTGGTGGCGGGTCTCTTCCTCAACGCCGGACGCGCCGGCGGCACCTCGGTGGGAACCCTGGTCGCCTTCACCACCTTCCAGTCCCAGCTCTTCTTCCCGGTCGGGCAGCTGCTCAACGTCCAGGTCGAGTTGCAGGGCGCCCTCGCCCTCTTCGACCGCATCTTCCAGTATCTGGACGAGAAGGTTGAGATCGCCGACCGGCCGGGGGCTGTCAGCATCCCCTCCCAGCAGATCAAGGGCGAGATCGCCTTCGAGGATGTCACCTTCCGCTATGAACCGGACAACCCGGTGCCGGCGGTGGACTCGGTCAGCTTCCAGGCCGAGCCCGGCCAGCTGGTGGCGCTGGTGGGTCACAGTGGGGCTGGCAAGAGCACCCTCACCTACCTGGCCGCCAGGCTCTACGACATCGACGGGGGCCGGGTCACACTCGACGGCCACGACCTGCGCGACCTCACCCAGGAGACCATTCGCGACGCGGTCGCGGTGGTGACGCAGGAGACATTCCTGTTTCACGGCACCATCCGGGAGAACCTCCTGGTGGGCAAGCACGACGCCACCGACCAGGAGTTGATGGAAGCCGCCCAGGCCGCCTCCATCCACGATCGCATCGCGGAGCTGCCGCAGGGATACGACACCCTGAGCGGCGAGCGCGGCTACCGCCTGAGCGGCGGGGAGAAACAGCGGGTGGCGCTGGCCCGGGCCATTCTGAAGGACCCCAAGGTGCTGATCCTGGACGAGGCCACCAGCGCCCTCGACACCCACAGCGAACGCGAGGTCCAGGGGGCGCTCGAGCAGCTGATGGAGGGCCGTACCACCATCGCCATCGCCCACCGTCTCTCCACCATCCTGAGGGCCGACCTGATCCTGGTGCTCGACCACGGCACCATCGTCGAGCGCGGCACCCACGCCCAGCTGCTGGCCAAGGCGGGGGCCTACTCCAAGCTCTACTTCGAACAGTTCGCAGGGGAGCAGCTGGCCGACGTCGGCTGACAGGAGGCCCGGTGACCAAAGGCGTCGTTCGCGGGCTGTGGGCCGGCAACCGTGGAGGAGGGTGATCAGCTCCCCCCGGGCCAAGTCCGCGACGGCGATGGTCCGCGGCCGCTCCGCCGCTGAGAAGTGGCGCCACCTCGACCCCGTGCGGGGCCGCTGGCCCCGAGCCCGGCCCCAAGCGGCCGCCAGCCTCCTCCTGGCCGATCCGACCACGCGCACCCCAGCGCGGTTTGGCCGCCACCTATGATGCCCGGCATGCGGGTCGCCAGCTGGAACGTCAACTCGCTCCCGGCGCGCCTGCCCCGGGTGCTGGCCTGGATCGAAAAGCGGGCCCCCGACATCCTGCTCCTGCAGGAGACCAAGTGCACCGACGAGGCCTTCCCCGGCGAGTCGTTCTCAGAGCTGGGCTATGCCTCAGCGCACCATGGCGAGGGTCGCTGGAACGGGGTCGCGGTCCTCTCCCGCCATGGCCTGGACGAGGTCGCGGCCGGATTGCAGCTGCTCGCCCCCAGCGGAACCCTGGAGGCCCGCTACCTGGCGGCCGACTGCGTCGGGATCAGGGTGGCCAGCGTGTACGTGCCCAACGGCAGGGAGATCGGGCATCCCTATTACGACTACAAACTGCACTGGCTCGAGGCGCTGCGGCGGCTGGTGGTGGCCGACCAGCGCGCCGGCCGCCAGTTGCTCCTGGTCGGAGGCGACTTCAACGTCGCCCGCACTGACCGGGATGTGTATGATCCCGCCGCCTTCGTCGGGGCAACCCACGTGAGCCAGCCGGAGCGCGATGCCCTGGAGTCCATAATCGCAACCGGCCTGGAGGACCTGGCGGGGCGCGACCCCCAGGAGCCCGGGTTCACGTTCTGGGACTACCGCCAAGGCTTCTTTCGACGCGGCCTGGGCATGCGCATCGACCTGCTGCTGGCCAGCGGTTCACTGGCGGACAGGGTCAGCCGAGTCTGGGTTGACCGCGAGGAGCGAGCTGGTGAGCGCCCCAGTGACCACGCCCCCTTGGTCGCGGACCTTGACTCCCAAAGGGACGGGCTTGGAACTTCCCCCGCCCCTTGACAGTCAATGAACCGTCCGGGAGCACGCCTGGGTGGCGGTCCTCGCGCCGCCAGCACCTCGGGGCCGGTCTCCACCTGCGCGCCATCTCCAAAGGAGATCCCGGCGGCGCGCATCGAGCGCTCCCCCGGCGAGGTGTGGACTGCATTGGGCGACCGGCGCCTGCGTGCGGCCGGCCCCTCAGCGTTGAAGGTGGGCGCCCCGTCCAGCCGGCGACGGGCTGCTGGCGTTCCATTCCCTCTCAAAGGGGTGCCGCCAGACAAGAGTCCCCGGGCGGTACATCTCACGACCGCCTCCACCCCCACGGGGCGGCCGACTGCTGCGCCAGGGTCGCCCGCCCCTTGGCGCCGGTGACCGCCACAGCCCGCTCGTTGAGCTCGGCCCGGCGCCCGCGCGCAAGCGTTCCGGCCCCGCGCGGCCCGGCTGACGGCAGCCCGGCCGCGATTGGACATCTGCCGGAGGACTCACCCCGGCTCCGGAAGGTAGCCCTTGGCGGCCAGCAGCTCGGCATTCAGGAGGGCGGCGCCCGCCGCGCCGCGCACCATGTTGTGGGACAGAACAGTGAACTTCCAGTCCAGCAGCGGGCAGGGTCTCACCCGACCCACCACCACCGCCATGCCAGAGCCGGCATTGCGGTCCAGACGAGGCTGAGGCCGGTCGGGCTGGGAGCTCAGCAGCAGGGGGGGCAGCGGGGCGGTCGGGAGCTTGATCCGCTGCGGTTCGGAGGTGAAGGTGCGGATGGCCTCCTCCACCTCACTCAGGGACGCGGGCCGGCGCAGGCCGACGGACACCGACTCCGTGTGCCCGTCGAGCACCGCCACCCGATTGCACTGGGCGCTGACGACGATCTCAGCGGGCACGAAGCCGTGACCGTCGAAGGTCCCCAGAATCTTCCCCGGCTCCATCTCCAACTTCTCCTCCTCCCCTCCGATGTGGGGGATGACGTTGTCCTGGATGGCCCCAGCCGACACCCCATCGAGCCCCGCGCCGGAGATCGCCTGCATGGTCACCACCTGGACCGCCGACACCCCGAAGGCGTCCAGCAGCGGCTTGAGAGCCAGCACCAGTCCGATGGTCGAGCAGTTGGGATTGGTGAGGATGAAGCCCTTCTGATAGCCGCGCTGGCGTTGCTGCCAGGGGAGCGCCGACCCGTGCTCCCAATTGACCTCGGGGATCAGCAGAGGGACGTCGGGATCCATGCGATGGTTGCTGCTGTTGCTGACCACCGGGAAGCCAGCCTGGGCGTAGGCAGCTTCCGCTGGCCCCGCCACCGAGGCATCCAGGGCGGAGAGGAGGAGGTCGCAATCCAGCTCTGTCTGCAGGTCCTTGACGACCAGTTGGGCGACGGCCTCGGGCAGAGGCGACTCCAGCCGCCAGTTGGCGGCCTCCTGGTATGGCTTGCCAGCCGAACGGTCGGAGGCGACCACCTCCGCCACGGTGAACCACGGGTGCCGCTCGAGCATGGCCACCAGCCGCTGGCCGACCGCGCCGGTGGCACCCAGCACCCCCACTCGATAGCTCCTCATGCAACTTGGAGTGTGCCAGGAAAGGGTCCGATCGTGCAGGACGAGCCAGGACCGGGGTGATTCCGGTAGAGTATCGGCTTGTGGAACTGGCACAGCGGCGGACACGCCTCCCAGGTGAGGAATGCCTGGCGCCCGACGTCTGCTTGGATTCGGCCCGCTCTGGGATGAGCGTGCGGCCGGCGATGACCAGCAGCCGAATGCGCCAGCGTGCCACGGGGGACACGCTGCCCAGCCGCTAGCGCACCCGCGCCAGCTCCCCCGATCGACTCCCAGGTGCGTCGGTGTCGGCGCACCCAGCGATTCCTTCGATTCCCAAATCTGTCAGATCAGAGGAGCCATCAAGGCCATGACCCAACTGTTTCAACTGCGATGTCCCCAGTGCCTGCGCTACTTCGGCAATGGACCTCTCACCATCTGCGAGGACTGCTTCAGCCCCTTGGAGATGAGCTACGACCTAAGCTCCATCGGCCGTCTCCTCAGCCGCGCCGAGATCGAGAGCCGGCCCCAGAACATCTGGCGCTACGCCGAGCTGCTGCCGGTGGCGGCCGAGCACCGCTCCGGCCTCCCGGTGGGCTTCACCCCGCTCCTGGAGGCACCCAAGCTCGCCCACCGGCTCGGTGCCCAGAGACTCCACCTCAAGAACGACTCGGTGTGCTTCCCCACCCTCTCATTCAAGGACCGGGTGGTGGCGGTGGCACTGTCCCAAGCCAAGGCCTTTGGGTTCGACGTGGTGGGGTGCGCGTCCACCGGCAACCTCGCCAATGCGGTCGCAGCCCAGGCAGCTCGGCTGGGACTCGAGGCATGGATCTTCGTGCCGTCGAATCTGGAGCCCGCCAAGCTGCTGGCAACGGCGGTCTACGGCGCCCACCTGGTCCGGGTCGACGGCACCTACGACCAGGTGAACCGCCTCTGCGCCGAGATCGCCGAGGACCGGCACTGGGGATTCGTGAATGTCAACCTGAGGGCCTACTACGCGGAGGGCTCCAAGACGGTTGCCTACGAGATCGCCGAACAGCTGGGCTGGAGACTTCCGGACAACGTGGTGGTGCCCATGGCCGGGGGCGCCCAGATAACCAGGATCGCGAAGGGTTTCTCAGAGCTGGTCGAACTGGGGCTGGTGCCAGAGCGACCGGTGCGGATCTTCGGAGCCCAGGCGGCGGGCTGCTCCCCCATCACCACCGCCGCCCAGCTGGGTGTGCTCGAGATCATGCCCCAGCGACCGGCGACCATCTGCCATTCGCTGGCGATCGGCAACCCCGCCGACGGCTACGGGGCCCTGCAGGTCATCGCCGCCAGCCACGGCTTCGCCGAGGATGCCACCGACCAGGAGATAATTGCGGGAATAAGGCAGCTGGCCGAGGAGGAGGGGATCTTCGGTGAGACCGCGGCCGGAGTGACCGTGGCCGCCGCCGGCAAGCTGATCCGTGACGGCCGAATCAAAGGAGACGAGACGACCGTGCTGTGCATCACCGGCAACGGGCTCAAGACCACCGACGCCCTGGTCTCGGATCTAGTCTTCGCCCCTCCCGTAGCGCCCAAGCTCGCCGCCTTCGAGGCCAGCCTGGAGCGGCAGCCGGTCTTGGCATGAAGCTTCCCGGGTCCAGACCGGAGGCTCGCCTGCCGTCCCGTCTGCACGCCCTGGTTCGGGGCGGTCGGCCCGGCGCCGGACCAGTCCAGGGCACAGGCGGTTGTGAGTGCGCTGACAGCGCGGTCGGCGCTGGGTGACCGCATCGGTGTCGCGAGTGACAGTGCCGGCCAGCTCCGCCAACCTCGGCCCCGCTTTCGACTGCGCGGCGCTGGCTCTCAACCTCCATCTCACCGTCAGCGCGAGTACCCGGGCTGAGCCTGGGTGCCTGGTCGACTACCACGGCCCGCAGCCTGAACTCGTGCCGACCGATGAGTCCAACCTGATCTACCGGGCGATCACGGCGGTCTGCGCTCGCAACGATTCCCCGCCGGGCGGTTTGAGCCTGCTGGTCGAGAGTGAGATCCCGATCGGGGTCGGGCTCGGCTCCAGTGCGGCGGCGATCGTGGCCGGTCTGCTGGTCGGCGACGAGCTCGCCGGCGCCGCGAGCGACGAGCAGGGGCTGCTGGCGCTGGCAACCTCCATGGAAGGTCATCCTGACAACGTGGCGGCCGCCCTCCTGGGGGGACTCGTGGTGGCGGCCGAGATCGGCTCCCTGGTGGTCACCAGGAGGACCGACATCCCCTCCGACTTGAGATTCATCGTGGTGACCCCGGCCCGGCAGATGTCAACGACCCTCTCTCGCGCCGTCCTCCCGGAGCAGTACGCGCGCTCGGACGTGGTCCACAATCTCCAGCGGGTGGCGCTGCTGACCGCCTGCCTGTTCTCCGGTGGCTTCGAGCTGCGCCCGGAGTTCTTCCAGGACCGCCTCCACCAGCCGCAGCGGGCTCCCCTGGTACCCGGAATAGCGGAGTGCCTGGCCCTGGAGCACCCCGATCTCCTGGGAGTCTTCCTGAGCGGAGCGGGGTCGTCTGTGACCGCCATCACTCGTCGTTCAGCCGATGAGATCGCCCAACGGCTGCGGCAGCAGTTCGAATCAGCCGGGATGCCAGCGGAGAGCCGGGTGCTCCGAGCGGAGAACGTGGGCGCTGTGAAGCGCCCCCACAGGGGAGTCAAACCATCTTGAGCGCCGCAGCATCTCCCAGACTCGCGGTCTTGAAATTCGGCGGCACCTCTCTGGGCAGCGCGGAGCGGATCGCGGCGGTGGCGGAGATAATCCACCGCCAGTCCGCCCTCGGCCAGGTGGTGGTCGTGGTCTCGGCCATGGGAGGGGTCACCGAGGACATCCTCCGCGCCGCCGCCGCCGCCAGCCGGCACGAGACCGAGGTCTGGCAGAAACTGGGAGAGCGGATCCGCGGCGCCCATCTGCGGGTCTGTCAGGAGCTCCTGGGGGCTGAAGAGCGGCTTCTCGCGGAGGCTGCCGTGGCGGCGAGCATGGGCACCTTCGCCGACTTCTGCTCCGGCTTCTCGCTGGTCAGCGAGGTGACTCCGAGATCCTTGGATTCGCTCTCCAGCCTCGGTGAGGTCATGGCGGCGGCCCTGGTCGCCGCGGTGCTGCGCACAGCCGGAGTGGGAGCGGAGGCCGTGGATGCCACCGAGGTGATCGTCAGCGACGACCACTTCGGCAACGCCTCCCCGCTGCTGGACCCCACCCGCCAGAGGATCGCCGAGCGCATCCTCCCCCGCCTGCTGGCTGGCCAGGTACCGATCGTGACCGGGTTCCGGGCCGCCACCGCTGACGGCCTCTGCACGACTCTGGGCCGCGGCGGATCCGACTACAGCGCAACCATCCTGGGCGCGCTGCTGCCTGCGGACGAGGTCTGGATCTGGACCGATGTCGATGGGATTCTGACGGCCGACCCGCGTCTGGTCGCGTCCGCACACGTGCTCCCTGAGGTCTCCTACCGGGAGGCCATCGAGCTGTCCTTCTTCGGGGCCAAGGTGCTTCACCCCAAGTCCATCGAGCTGCCCATGCGAACCGGCATCCCGGTGTGGATCAAGAACACCTTCAGGCCCCAGGCGCGGGGCACGCGAATCAGCCACACCGAGGGGGGCAGACCCGGGGTGCGGGCGGTCGCCCACACCGCCGAGGCCCACCTCTTCACGGTCAGCGGAGCAGATGGCTTCTCGTTCACTCGGCTGGCCGCCGCAGTCTTCAACGCCCTCGAAGCCGAGCGGGTGACGACCCTGATCGTGACCCAGTCCTCGGCCGAGAATGTCATCTGCTTCGCCGTCAACAGTCGGGAGGCACCCCGGGTGCAGCGGCGGCTGGAGAAGGAGCAGGGTCTGGCCGGCAGCGCTGTGTTCAGCGTTGAAGCCATGCCCAAGGTGGGTATCGTGGTGGCCGTGGGTGAGGCGATGAAGGGGACCCCGGGGATCGCCGCCAGGCTGTTTGGAGCGCTTGGCAGCCACGGCATCAATGTGCGGGCCATCTCTCAGGGATCGTCGGAGCTGAGCGTCTCGGCGGCGGTTCAGGCCTCCGACCTACCCGCCGCGGTCAGCGCCATCCACGAAGAGTTCTCCCTCTGAGCACCTGGCCACGAGTCTTGTCCGTAGGCACGACAGTGGTCAGGTCCGGCACCCACCACCGATGCGCCGGCGTGGTCCCCTCGGGCGACTGCCCTTGGGAGCTCATCCAGAATGGTCGGTGGTGCAGCCCGGAACTTCGCCGAGCAGCCCGGCGCCTGCTGGCGCTGGCCTGTGCGCTCCCCTCGCGACGTCCGCGGCGACGGGCTGGCGGAGCAGCACCTGACTCGGCAGGGTTGCCCGCAGCCCTGAGATCCGCGCCAGGGCTACCCTGGCATCCGAGCCCCAGGCGGGGCCTGGAGGCAGGTCCCTGTCAAAGTCCGGGGCCGGGTGGGGGCCGGAGAGGAGTGAAGTGGTAATCGGGAGACTGAGGGCCAGCCACGGAGGGGGGTGGGGAGGGGCCGGGACTGCGTGAGGAAGGG
>JAKAWF010000085.1 GCA_021817025.1 bacterium | reverse complement strand
CGCCGCCCCGTGCTGCGGCTTGTTGGGCTCGCCAATCGGCTGCAGCATCAGGGCCGAGTCGCCCCGGGTCTTGATGAGGAACATCCCCATGAAGATGCAGGCGGTCTTGATGTCGTCCGGCATGGTGGTCACCGGGATGAAGTCCGGCGCCTGCGGCAGCGTGTGGGCGAACCTCAGCGGCGAGGCCGCCGTCAAGGTCGTCCCGCTCACCGCCGACACCAGGAAGCTCTCGGTGTTCACCCCGTCCCGGATGGTGAAGATGGTGATGTTCGGCACGATCCCCAGCAGCCCGGATGCCCCATCGGTGGGCAGCACGTCCACAGTGGTCGCGCCGACTGCGGTGGAGGCCGCCAGCTCGGTGTGCGGGTAGCCGTTGACGTAGCTCCAGAGGACCGCGAACTGCCCGGCGGTGCGGACGGGGATCGGGGGGTTGACCAAGGTGGCATCCCGCCCCGTGTAGGGGATGAGCGGCACCGTGATCACTCTGCGCCCGATCAGGATCGCCTGCTGGATCGCCTCGCCGACTGGCTGGAGGTTCGCCATCGAGTAGCCCATGTCGACGCCGTTCACGGCGATGATGGGCTTGTAGTCGCAGATCAGCCGGACCATCCCATTGACCACCGGCACAATCGCCGACTCCACCGAGATCGTCGCCGCCAGGCTTGCGCCCTTCACCGCCGCGTCCTGCCCGAAGCAGAATCGGTCCATGTCGGCAGAGGCCGCGCTCAGCACATCGGCGATGGCCTGCAACTGCGCCTGCTGAGACCCGCCTGGGATGAGCTGGGTGGTGTCCAAGGCCGTCGGCCAGCCGAGGAACTCCGACGGCGAGCAGTATGGGTAAGCGGAACCGGCCGCGCCAATGCTCGGGTTCGCGACCGGAGTCGTGAACGGCGTCGGCGCGGCCGGGGAGATGCTCACTGCGGGGCCTTGGCCCTAGCCTTCGGGCGCGGCTCAGCCTTCGCCTGCCGCTCCACGTCCTCGGTGGCTGCGCCCACAGCCACCAGCTCGCCGGTCTCTGCCTGGTTGAGCCACCGCTCGCCCTTCGGGTAGTGGATGGACTTCAGGTGCTCGGCGCAATCGTCGGGCAGGTCGATCCATCCGTCCTCCTCCGCCTCGATCTGCTTCCCGTGCCAGCTCACGGCACTGACCCCGGTGGGCATCTGCCGCTCCTCGAAGGCACGCTTGCCCGGCCGCAGCGGGTCTGGCACACGCACCAGGACCGTGCGGAACTGCTTCAGGTACATTCCCTTTCTCTCCTCTTTGCCGAGTAGGGAGCCGGGGCCGAAGCCCCAGCTCCCCGTCAGCGCCAACGGTCAGGCGATGCCCGACCCGATGCCAGCGAGGACGCCCATCATGGCCGAAGCCTTGTTCTTGAACGCCTGCTGGGTGCGGACTTCGAAGTCGTACCGAGGACCACCGTTGCTCACGCCCGGCTGCCGGTTCGCACCGTAGTCGAAGCGGAAGAAGTCGTACAGGGTCTCGGCTTCCAGCGTGGTGGTGATGTTGGCACCCGGGAAGGGCACCTCGTCCACCACCGAGACGATCACCCCCGGTGGGAGGTGCGGCTGCAGCTCGATGGTGATCGGCTTGCCGTTCACCGTCTTGTTCAGGTAGAGCGCCACCGCGCCACCTGCCACAACTCGCGCCCTGCCATCCGCGTCCGTGGGCACCAGCCAGGTCACGGCCTGCGGGTTGTCCAAGACCGCGTTGGCGATGTCGTTGATGCTCTGGGAGCCCATGAGCATCCGCGTCGGGGTCAACTGGTAGGCATCGTAGATCGCCCGGTTCATCTCGTCGATCTCCAGCAGAGCCGCGCCGGAGACGGTGAGCTGAGCGCCACCCAGGTTGCTGTAGTAGGCACCCTGAGAGACGCCAGTGCCCGGGGTCACCAGGTTGGCAATCGCACCGGAGGTCCCAAGCTGGTCCAGCGTGCTGGCGAAGTCCCCCAGGATCGAAGCCTGGAGGCCGTTCTGCCAGTAGGTCTGGTAGCTGGTGTCGGTGACCGGGACCGAGGTCGGCCCCTGCTTGCCAGCGTTGTAGATGCCCGAGAGCGACGGCACGTTCGCCGCCGCCAGCGGCATCGAGGTGATCGTCACCGAGTTGACGATGGTCGTGGTGTAGTAGAACTCTGCCCCGGTGGCAGATCCCACGTACCAGTCGTAGGCGTTCGCCATCTTGACGTATGGCACCGAAGCGGTCACCGAGGCCGTTGGGCCGGTCACCGCCACGCTCGCCTCAGCCGAGGCCACACCCGAGCCGCCACGGTAGTAGTTCATCCCCGACCGGGCGGCGCACTTGATGTACACAGTCCCAGTGGCGAGGCTGCCACCCGTGGTCGCGGCCACCGGGGTCACAGCCCCAATGGTCGGCAGCGGGAAGCTGGTGGCGTTGAGCTGGTGGATGTCCAGCGAGATCAGGAGCTGGTTGATGGACTGAAGAGTGTCCACCGCCAGCACGTCGGCGTAGTTCTCGCCCCGGGCGAGAGCGTCCCAGGACACGGTGCCACCCGCGCCAACCACGGCGAAGGGAGCATACATGTACTGGTTCTGGATGTCGATCAGGGGGGCCGACTGGTCCTCGGGAACCCCACCGTCCGGCTGCTGGTTGTTGATGTTCAACAGCGCCTGCCAGACGGCAAAGAGCGCACCCTGCTTCGCCGCCACCCGAGGGGTGGTGTTGAAGAACGGGGTGTCCACCGGCACCCAGGAGATCAGATCCTGGAGGTCGATGCCCGCGATACCCGTCCCGGTGACGATGCCACCGGTGGCCGCCTTGATCATGTCGAAGGTGTCCTGGGTCACTCCCAGGGCGTCACTTCCCCATGACATTGACGGTTCTCCTAGTCGCGCACCGGTTCAGCCCGGTGCTTCCGAATGACCCGAGGGTCAGCGGCTCAGCAGCGCCACCGGCTGCCCGGTCTTGCCCTGAGCCTCGCGCAGCCGCTCGGCGGCGATCATCTTCGCCTTCAGCAGCTCCGCGCCTGCCCGCTGGCGCTCAGCGGGTGTCTGCGCCGCCGCCACCCGGTCCTCAAGCGCCTTGAACGCCGTCGCGTCCACGACGGTCCGGGGACCATTGGGAGCGGCCATCGCCGACGGGTTGAGGATAGGAGCGACCCGCGCCGGCTGGCCTTCCACGTTGGCAAGTCGGTCCTCCAGAGGCTTCACGGCCAAGGCCAGCGCCTCAGCCATGCCCTTGGTCAGCCGGTCGGTGTCCAGCGCAGCGCCTGCCGCCTTCGCCGCCTTTGCGGCGGCCTTTGCGGCCTTCTTGGCCTGTCGCGCCTGGGCAGCCTCCGGGTCTGCCTGAGCCGCCTCGATGAGCTTCTGGGCCTTGCGGGCCTTCTTCATCTCAGCCTTCTTCTCCGCCTTGCGCCGCGCCGCATCGCGCTCGTCGAGCAGCTTGATCAGTTCGTCCTGGGTCATGTCCTCGATCTCCTTGGTGGCCGGGCCGGTTTGCACTTTGCCGCTGGCCAGCCCGGTCAGTAGCTTGGCCGTGCGGCGGATGTCGGGATAGTGGGTCTCAATCGCCTTCTTGCTGCGGATCTCAGCCTTCTCGCGGCTCTCGAATTGCTGCACCAGCTCCATCGCCTGCTCCAGCAGTTGATGCGCCCCCTCGGCCAGCGCCGCGTCCTTCCCCTCCCACTGCGCGCTGTGGGGCTGGGTGTCCTCGGGGTTGCCCCCCTCCACCCGCCGCTTGGCCTTCTGAGACTGCGCCTCCTCACGGCGCATCTGGTCCCCGCCCCCCGCCGCCGCCTTCCGCTTGTTGTCGTCTGTCTGAGACTCGCCCTCAGCCTCTGCCGAGTGCGCATCCGCCTCTCCGTTCGGAGCCTTGTCACCCGTCATGTCAAGCTCCGGGTTGCCCCCGGCAGCCAGGTCCTGGTTCTCGCCCTCAGTCATCCCGGCCTTGCGGGTGAGCTGCCGCGTCTGACCCATCGCCTGCGCCTTGGGCACAACCTTGCTGGGAGCTGTGTCGCCCAGGCCGTCCCCCTGCCGCAGATCAGGACCCGGGCGGCTGTACCTCCCGGCTGGCGGGTCGCCACCATCCTGCGACACGCTTCCGCTCTTCGGCCCGGCGTCGGGATGCATCTCCCGCGTCTGCCCCTGGGTGGACTCCGGCGACGGGAAGTCCACATCCTCATCCTCGGCCTGAGTGTCCATGTCCTTCGACACCCCCCAGTCCTGCGGGAGCAGGTGGGTTGCCCCGAGTGCCCGTGCCCGCTTGATGATGTGCCGCTTGGCCTTGGCCTTGTCGCCGTGGTAGTTCCCCAGCCTGCCAATCGCCGACCGCAGGTGGCCCTCATCTGGGATGGGGAAGTCGCCGTTGGGCATCGCCACCCCCTGCCGGGCGTACTTGCGCCGGGCAGACGCGGAGACGTACTTCACCATCCCGTCCTCGGAGAAGACTGGCTCTTCACCCTCACTCTTCACCAGGAGCCACGGGGTGCCATTGGCCGGGGAGCCAACCGCGTCCACCCGCTCAGGGTCCAGCCACTCAAACTCAGTGATGTCGGTGTCCATCTCAGAAGCTCCTCAAGTTCGCCAGCGCCTCGGCTGACGGCTGACGGCGGCGAGCGGCCCCTTGGGGGCTGAAGCCGTTTAGTTCACCTGCCTTGATCTCCGCCCAGGTAGGCTCGTCCCATATCACCCCCAGCACCCAGTCGCCCTTGCTGACCACCTGGCCCGTGGGCGACTGCCACGGCTCGTCGCTCGGCCACAGATAGCTCTCGACTACCGTGCCGTGGCCCTCGGTCCCATCCATGTGCTGAATGCCCACGCGCCCACCCTTCCGCATGAAGGACCAGGCCGCGTCCTCCAGCACATGCTGGCTCACGAAGTCCCGGAAGCCATCGGCAGCCTTCCCCACGTCGGGACGGTTGGCCGGATAAGCCAGCCCCAAGGTGAACCGGCGCTCCGGCTCCGCGCCAAGCACCTTCACGGCGGCATACTCCGCGCCCTTTGGCGCTCCCGCCTGCCTGCCCCGATGCAGCGACAGCGTGCGCACCATGTTCGCCACCACGCCGGGGATGTCCGTCCCAGCCTGGTCGGCCGCAGCCCGCAGGTCCTCGGTCGTCAGGGCACGAGGGTCACCGTGGTCGTCAGAGGGTCTCAAGCATCCACAGGACCAGCAACACAACCCCGTACCCTCCTAGCGGCCGATGATCGAGGCCGAGAAGGTGAAGCTCGGGGACGTGCCCCCGATCACCCACCGCAGCCGGATGTTGTTGGTCGGTACCTCAGCCACCGCGCACCCCGGGCCGATGCTCGTGGAGAGCTGCCCCGCAGCCGTCAGCGCCGTCGGACTCCAGATCGGGTACCAAACCCCATCCGCCCCCTCGCGGTCCACGAACAGCGCCAGCGTCGGGGAAGTGCCCGAGGCCGCGGTCACGTCCACGTCCACCGCCAAGGTGTAGAGCGGCCCCGTCTGCTGCGGCGCGGTGTTGCCAGAGGCCGTGTATGCCTGCGAGGCTAGGTTCAGGACTGTTGCGCCCAATTCACTTCTCCTTCAGGTGCCCGCATCGTGGACGACCTTCTTCGGGGCGTCGATCATCGAGTTCCAGGGCACCAGCACCGTGCAGTGCTCGGCCGACAGCTCGGCATTCTCCGCGCTGTTGTCCACCAGGAGATCGACGTTGTGCTTCTTGATCCACTTGGCCTTGGCCTTGTGCGGCGGGTCACCGAAGACCACCAGCTTGTCCCATGCCGCGCCCATGCCAAGCGACTTGAGATAGCCGGCCTTGCTGTCCCAGTCCGCCTGGCTCGGCTTCTTGTCCGATGCCCCCGTCAGGATCACCACGTTGTGTCCTGCCGCCCGGAGCGCGTTCATCAAGCTCGCCATCACCGACGGGTCCTCATCGAGCGTCCCGTCGATGTCGAAGGCAACGCGCAACTCAGGTTCCTCCCGAAGACTGCCCCGGCGCGCTGCCCTGACGACTGCGCTGGCCCTCGCCGCTCGGGGCTGGCAGAGCCACGGGAGGCGGCGGGAAGAGCCGGGCCATGTGGCCCTGGTGGCTGTGCCTCGCTCGGTTCGCCTCTTCGGGCAAGGACGTCCCGGGAACCTTCTGCGGCAACTCGGATGTGGGCGCAGACGGCGGCAAAGGCGGCGGCATGGGGGGCCGTACCACCCGGAGCGCCGGGGCCGGAGCACACCTGCAGCGAGGATGCAAAGGTGGCCGACCGGTGACATCGCTCATCGAGTGCGGATTGCCAGCCTTGACCGCCTCGCAGATCGGGCAGGCCCCAGGCATGGTGATCAGATCCCACATGGTCTCTCCGTGGAGCTTGTAGGTGGCGAACGCTGCCCGGGACATGGCTCGGTTCGTCTCCGTGACGGCGATCATCCTGGCCCGGCTTGGGTTGTGCAGGTGCTCGTCGATCTTGGCGGCAATCACATTCACCCCTTGGCCAGACTCCACACCGTCATGCAGGATCTCGGCGATCTGGCGACAGGTGGTGGCGTCCACCTCCCGCAGCCACACCCCGGCATCGGCCCCCATCGGGTCGAATTGCAGGCTCCGCAGATCTTTCACACCCGGAGGATCGCCTGGCACCCAGTCGGCCCAGTCCATCTCGTTCACCGCCTGGACGATGGGCAGGCTCGGCTCCGCACGGCTCCCGAGCTGGGCCACGGCATCCTTTGCCCCTGGCAGCCACGAGTCCCGGTAGATCCGGTCGATCACGTCGCCCAAGGGACCGGCGTCCATCGGCATCGAGGCCGTGAATGCCCGCGCCACGTCCAGCGCGGCATCCGAGGTCACCGGCAGCCCCGGAGTCTTCGCCCATTCCTTCAGCCATGCCCTCGTCGCCACCAGCGCCGGGACGCCAGCCATCAACCCGGCCAGCACCAACGGCTCGTAGAAGGCCACCAGCGCAGCCTCCAGGTGTCCGTATGGCCCGGGTCTAGCTTTTGGGCTGCCCTGAGTCCCCCCGGCCTTGAAGGCTTCGTCCACCTCCGCCCTCGTGCGGGCCGTCTGCAGCTTCTCCCACACGGCCTGATAGGTGGGCTGAGAGATCCCGGACTCGCTGAAGTGACGCGGTGGACGCCCTTGCTCCACACGCTTGCGGGACTGCCGCGCCCACCTTGCCAGATCCTCGCGCTCCCGGTCGCCCATGTCCACCCCGGCGATCCCGATCCCAGCCGTGATCCCCTCGGACTTCATCTGGCGCCCGCGCCGCTCGACCTCGCCCACACCGTATCCGGGCTTGCCATATGCCCCCTCGTCGGGATGGTTGCTCACCATGCCGCCCGGGTGGCGCTCATCCGGCGCTGAGGTCGGCAGGTTGCGCGGCCTGCCCTCACCGCCGTTCGGGCCGCCATGCCCCGTGGGACCGAGCTGCCCACCGTCGGGTGGCTCTTCACCCGGGGGATGCGCGCCCATCCCCGGGGCCGGCGCGGTGATCGCCGGCGCAATGGCCGGTGCCTGCGGGGCCACGCTGCCCGGAACCGGCGCTGCGGTCAGCGGGTCGATGTCTCCGGCGACAGACTGCAGGTAGCTGAGCGGCACCAGCCCCACCCCCTGCACGGCGATGGACCGGGGCACCGGGTGCTGAGGGTCAACCTCCAGCCCCAGCACATCCGTCGCCACCTGGTCCGGCGACTCAGCCCCGATGGAGACGTAGATCTGGTGCGCCTGCGCCTCCATGAGCCGGTCTTCCTTCTCGCGCCCATCATCGAAGTGGACCTGCACCGGAAGCTGGAGGTCCTCTTGCAGCACCATGTTCAGGATCGACTCGTAGTGAGCCGTGTTCGGCTTGCTGGAGATCCTGAACTGGGTGTCTACCTGGGTGTCGGCCGTGCTGCGGTTCACGTCCTGCACCACCCCGAGGTCCTGTGGCACCAGCCCGAAAGCCGCAATCGTCCGCCGCATGACGTACTCGGCGATCTTCGGGTCGATCTGCTCGATCTGCTTGTACGGGTTCGGCTTCGACCCCGCTGGCAGCCACTTCAGCCCGTGCCGAGCTGCCTGGTTGCCCTCCAGCCGGGCGTTGAACGTCTCCTCGAACTCGGCCAGGGCGTCCGGGTCCGTCATGTCCGGCGGAGCCTCGATGAACATCTCCGGCACGGCCCCGGCGGTGAAGAACTGCAGGAAGAACATCTGCAGCCGCACATCGGTGTTGGCGTTGATCAGCACCGTCTCGATCGGTGCTACCCCGTATGGCGAGTTGGCAATCCGCCACTGCGGGAAGTAGATCAGGTCCTCAGTCGTCAGCCAGTCCCAGGGGATGCCCTGAATGAACTGCTGGAAGGCCGGAGCGGGCGGCTTCGGATAGTCCCCGAAGTAGTCGAGCATCGGGGCGAAGGTGGTCCCGTCAGCCACTTTGATCGCCGTCACCCGCCCGGCACGGTCACGATCCCGCCACAGGGTGCCGGCGTCGTACATCAGCACGTCCATGACGAACGGGCTGAGCCACACCGCCCAGGGGTTGTGCCCATCGGGCTTGGAGAGGAACTTGCGCGCCTGCGTTATCTCCTTCTCCACCTTGCCCGTGAAGCCTTCCATCGGGCTGTACTGGAGCGGCATCGACCGCAGATCGGCCAGGATGTGTCTGGCACAAGTCTGAGCGATGTCGTAGCCGGTGAACACCTGCTCCAGGGTGGCGAACGGGATGCGGTCGGGCCGCGTCTCCGTGGTGATGTTCCGGCCGACCCGGTAGTCGTACGTCCTCGGCTGCCGCCCGTAGCCGTAGTAGGGCACCAGCGGCTTGCCCGGGGCGAACGGCTCTACCCAGTCGATCCCCTGCCTGCGGAGCGCCAGCTCGATGTCAGCCGGGGTCGCCGGAGACGATGGTGCCAGCGACCGCGCCGCCTGCTCCGCCACCGCCCGCACCTGCAGCGGCTTCACCTGCGCCGCCGCGTTCCGCTGCCCGGGCACGAAGGGCCGCGTCCATGACGCCCCCTGCTTGATGGCATCCGCCGCCACCCCAACCCGAGGACGGATCTTCTCTGGCACCTCCCGGATGCGGTCTGGGTGCAAGGCCACCAGGGTGGCCAGCTCCACCTCCTCTGAACTCAGGGGACGCGAGCGCCACATACGGAAGTTCAGCGCCATTCACGCCTCCTTGGGAGGTTCAGTCGGCCTTGAGGCCGCCGCAGAACACACAGGTGTCGCCTCTCCACCTGTGCCCCGCAGCCTGCAGGCATCGTGGCCCCACCATCTTCCGCTCAGGGGCCGCAAAGCTCGGCTTGCTCGCCTCTGTCTGCCGGATCTGCCGCCGGATCTCCTGATCCTTCAGCGATTGGCTCACCTGCTGCCCCTCCCCCAATGCCGGAGTGGTGGCCTTCCAGAACTCCATGAACGCCGCGCCCTGGCCGTGCGCCCGGTAGAACGCCAGCAGCAGCGCATCCGCATCGTCTGGCGACCTGCCCAGCCGCGCCCGGGTGTCCGCCTTCGGCTCGACTTTGATCCGCCCGCTGGAGTCCAAGGCGTACTTCGGGGCCGTCAGTTGCGCCACCGTCGCGTCATCTATCTCAGACAGGTCCCACGCTTCGTCCTGGCAGAGCATCCGGCCCACTTCCCACCAGATCTGATCCCTTAGCTTCGGGAACCGATGCGGCTTGGTCGGAGCTTCCCCCACGTTCACCCGGATCACCCGGGCCTGATGCAGCCCCTCGCGCCGCAGCTCTTCCATCCTGTCCGCCGCCCCGTGGCCGATCCCTATGGAGTCGATCTTGATGGCCGTCGCCCGGGTCTCCTCCAAGATCCGCACCACGTCCCCACACTGGGCCATGAGATCAGATCCCTTCGGGTACCACGTCCGGCCAGCCTTGACCCCTAGCCTCTCCCGGACCACCGACCTGTCTCCACCAGCGCCAACGTCCCAGCCCAGCTCGACAGGCAGTAGCTCTTCAGGTGAGTGCCCTTGGTCCGGCCGCATGCACCGGCGCAGCGCCGAGAGGCTGACGACCCCATCGTCGGCATCCTCTGGGAACTCGCCCAGCACCTTGGCCTTCCACGGCCCCGACCCCTCCCCAACATCGTGCCGCATCTCTTCCACGTACGTCGGGCCGATCAGCAGGGTCTTCAGCGCCGCCGGGACCACCTCCCCGGTGTAGTTCGGCGTATCGGCATACCCTATCTGGATCAGGTTCCAGCCCGAGCCGGGCTTGCACACCTCGGCGAAGTGCGACCCGGGATCGTCCGGGTTGCCAATCGCCAAGATCCGCGACTTCTCATTGGCCGCCAGGCTCAGCGCCGCCAGCCACAGCTCCTGCGGGATGCCGCACGCCTCATCGAGGATCACCAGCACGTACTCGGCATGGATGCCCTGGAACGCCGTCGGGTCCGCGTCCGCAGGCTTGCGGCCAAACGCCACGATCTCATCGCCGATGAACCACTCGGTCTGATTCACCCGCCCCAGCAGATTGCCCTTCCGGTGCGCTCTCCCGATCTCCCGCCAGAGCACAGCCCGGACTTGCTCGAACGTCGGAGCCGTGCTCACCACGAATGCCGTCCCCGGCACATGCGACCACAGCCACCACGCCGTCAGCCTTGAGGCGGTGTAGCTCTTCCCGACCGCGTGGCAGCTCTTGACCGCCGTCCGCCGGTGTTCCACCACCGACTGAGCCACCTCGCGCTGCTTGCTCCAGAAGACCTCACCTAGGTGCTGCGAGACGAACTCAACTGGCCCTAGCTTTCTCCTCGGGTCCAGCATGTCCGCCGTTAGGCTCAAAAGCGAGGAGTCTAAGCTCGTTTGAAGCGACAACCAGCGCCACCTCCTGCTGCGCCGGACTCAACCCAAGCTCGGCACTCTCGATCACCGCCCGGACGAATGCCGCAAACGTCCCCGCCTGCTGCTCCGTCACCCTCACCCGACGCTCTTCCAGCCCCGCCGCCACTGCCTTCGAGGCGAAGTTGAACGCCCGGTCCCGCTCCTGCGCCTCCAGTACCACCAGCCCCCGGATGTACTCACCCGCCTTGTGGACCGATCCGTCCATCCCGGTTATCAGTGAGTCACCCACCAGCGCCTCTTGCAGCGTCTCATACCCCGCCGAGACTCGGGCCAGCTCCAAGGCATAGGCATCCGCCCGCCGCCGGGACTGGGTTATCAGCTTCAGCATCGTCTCGCCCGGGTCGTCCACCCGGTCGCCCAGCACCCACTGGCTCAGCTCATAGCGGATCTCCGCCTTCGCCCGGACCTGCGGGGCGCTCCCACCATGCTTCCGGCATACCTTGCCGCCTCGCATCGCTTGGCCCCGGCACTGCTGCCCGTTGCCCAGGTTCGTGGCCTCACAGCGCATATGGGTTGCTCGCCTCCATCGGTCTTGAGTTCAGCGGCGGGTTGCCCCTTGACAACTAACCGGCTAAGTGCCAGCATAGCGGTAGAGATAGACCATCGGAGGGCTTGCCATGATCGACACCAAGGCCTGGTTCAAGACCGAACCCTGTACCTGCGCCGGCTGCGAGGCCTTGCGCCAGCGCCGAACCGAGCGCCAGATCGCTCACTGGTTCGAGACTGCCGCCTCTGCGCGGGCGATCCGTACCTTCGAGGATGTGGCCGACCTGATCCAGTCCGCGATCTCTTGAAGCCGGGGCCGAAGCCCAAGCGACCCAAGGGACGCGGAGAGCCGATCTTGGCCTACCCAGAAGGGCTGACCGTCTGCCCTGTTTGCCTGATCGCCTTCTACTCGGTACGGAGTACAGCCACCTTCTGCAGCGACTCCTGCCGACAGAGAGCGCGGGTGGCGAGGAGAAGTCATGTCTGAGATCGTCGATGAGGCCGAGATCGCCAAGCGTCTAGGCCGGAGGCCCGATACAGTGCATCGGTCCTGGCAGTCCCGCGCCATGCCCCCCGAACTCAAACTGGTCGATGGGCACCCGGTATGGGAGTGGGAGACGGTAGAAGCCTGGGCTGTAGAGACCCACCGCCTTCCGGGGCGGAAGTGCCCGAAATGCAGAGCGCTGGTGCCTGGCAGAAACCCGCGCGCCGTGTACTGCTCACCCGCCTGCTGCCACGAGGAGGCGCTCCGCAGGAGGCTCTGGACCAAGTACCGGCTCGAGCTGCCAAACCTGGCCGCTATGCGCAAGGCTCAGAAGGGGCGCTGCGCCGCCTGCGGCACCAAGTCCAAGAACCTGGCCGTCGATCACGACCACACCACCGGCCATGTCCGCGGCCTTCTGTGCGGCGACTGCAACCTCGCGGTCAGCTTCGTCCACGATAGCCCGCGAAGAGCCTTCGCCATAGGTGCTTACCTCAGGCGCAGTGTGATCCCCGGCCTCTCTCTCCTCCCCTTCGGGGATGAGACGAGCTAGGACTAGCGGCACCGGTTTGGCTTGACTTCCATATATGGAGGCGCCATACTTAGCTCATCGGATCGGACAC
>JAKAWF010000084.1 GCA_021817025.1 bacterium | reverse complement strand
TCCGATCTAGTCCGCCAAGCGGGAGCGCAACACCCGCCAGGCGGTGGCCCGGTTCTGCTGCTGAGAACGTTCGTTCTGGCAGGTCACGACGATCCCGGTCGGGAGGTGGGTGATCCGCACCGCCGACGAGGTCTTGTTGACGTGCTGCCCGCCCGCCCCTGAGCTGCGAAAGACGTCGACCCGGACGTCCTTCTCGTCGATCTCGACCTCCACGTCGTCCGGGATCTCCGGGTATACCTCCACAAGGGCGAAGGCGGTGTGGCGGCGGTGCTGGGAGTCGAACGGCGAGATCCGCACCAGGCGGTGAACGCCCTTCTCCGCTCTCAGTAGCCCGTATGCGTTCTTGCCCTCGAACCGAACCGTGGCACTCTTGAGCCCGGCCTCTTCACCCTCGGACTGGTCCAGTGGCTCGGCCTTGAGCCGCCTCCCCTCCGCCCAGCGGAGGTACATCCTAAGAAGCATCTCGGCCCAGCCCTGGGCGTCGGTCCCGCCCGCCCCGGCATGGACGCTGAGCAGGGCTGGGTAGTCTGAGTACGGGTCCTGGAAGAGCAGGTCCAGCTCTCGCTTGTCGATCTCAGATCGAAGCGTGGCCAACTCCTCAGCCACCTGCGCCGCGATGGACCCGTCGTCTTGGGCCAGCTCCGCCAAGCTCACGGCATCACGAGCCCGCACCTCCAAGCGATCCAAGTCCGCCAGCTCGCCCTTGAGGCGACTCAGTTGCTGCGCTGCCAGCTGGGCTACCGCAGGGTCATGCCAGGCGCCGTCCGCTCCCAACTCGGCCTCGATCTCCCTGGCCCGGGCATCCTTGCCAGCAAAGTCAAAGGTGCTCCTTGAGCTGCAAGGCGCGCTGGTGCAGGGAAAGTGCCAGCTCATCCAGCTCACTCATGCCCCAACTCTACCAAGCGCCCCGGGGAGAGCGGCGTTGCTCGCGACCGCGAGGACCCACGGCCGCGCAGATCGAACGCACCGCGACCCCGAGCTCACGGTGACCGACTTGTCACCCGGAAGCCGCCTTGCCCGCCTCAGACTATCGGCGATGGCGCAGATCCTCTCGGACATGGGGCCCCGCGGCAAGGCGTGCTACCCATCAATCCGCTGAGGCCCGGGGGGCGCCCGGGCGACCACACAGCAGGGCCGTCCGCGGTCAGCCAAGGGCACCGTGCGCTGATCGGACTCCTCAGTGTCGTCGTCTTCGCCGCCGGCGAAGGCTGGATCGCCCTGGCCTCGCCCCCAAACTGGCTCGCAATCTGGTTCCCGGTGCCCGCGGCCCTGATCGGGGCCGCCGCGCTCCTCCCCACGCCGTTCCTCGCGTGGGCCGGTAGGCCATGGGTCCGGCCAGCATTACAAAACGCCGCCGCAGCCGTAATCGTGGCTGCCGCCACCGCGATCGGGGTGAGCACCATCGGCCAGATGCCGACCACATGGGACCAGCCCCTCACTCTGACCTGTGCGGCGCGGGACCTGCTGCACGGCAGGATCCCTTACCTCACCTATGAACCGCAATGTGAAGCCTCGCTCAACTTCCACGGCACCGCCAGCACCCCTATCGCCACGGGCCCCTTCCGGCACGACGCCCACTACCCTTCGGCCACAGCCGTGGCCACACAAATGCGCACCGACCAACGGTCGGGGACGCATTCCGGTTTCCCCGCCTTTGGCTATCCACCGCTCGCCGCCCTTCCGGTCCTCCCAGTGGCCTACGCCTCTTGGGCTGAAATCGACCTCTGGGTATGCTTTCTCACCATCCTCGCCCTCGGCATCATGTTCTTTCGGCAGCCTGATCTCGCCCCTCTCCTCATCGCCTGGCAGTGCGCCGGACTTGCCTCACTGTGGTATGCCTTCGGCTGGAATCCTGAGGAGATTGCTTACCTTCTCCTTGCCATCGCCTTTGCCCGACTCCCCTGGCCCCGCATCAGCGCCGTGGCGCTTGCCCTGGCCCTGCTCTCCAACCCCATTTCGTGGGTGGTCGCTCCTGTCTACCTCGCAATTGCCTCGCATCAGCCCAATTTCAAGGCGCGCCTGCGCTGGCTCGCGGGGGTGCTGATGGCCACGCTCCTGCCGTGGCTGCTCTGGGATCCGGCCCTCCCACGGCAACTGTGGACCTTCATCAGCCTCCCTGAGTTCCCCCTCGGCGCGACTATTGCCACCCTGTTCCCGGTCCACACGCGGTGGCATCCTGTCTTTCTTCTCCTCTTCATCTTGGTCATAGTCGCCTGCGCCGTTACTGCCCGTCGGTGGCCCGGGATCGGATGGGCGATGGTGCCGATTGTGTTCCTCTCCTTCCTGGTCAGCTGGCATGCGCCCGTGTACTACTACTTGGCGGTTCTCTGGCTCACTCCGGCTGCTGCCTTGGGCCTGCATGCGCTGGCGCCATTTTCCGACCCATCCGCCACGGCCACACTTCATGGCCCAAGACTGTAGCCCAACGCAACTTGTCGCCCCTGCAGCAGCAGTGCCGCGGCACTACTCCCTTTCCGCCGCGGCGACCCATCACCGTTCCGACCGCTACCGACGGCGACTGCGCAGCCACCCCCGACCGCGGTTTGCATCCCCACCTTCAAACGGCCGTATGGTCCCAAGACGGGGCCCCGCTCCGCACCGCTACGGGTCCTGCCGGGTGCGTGACGGGAAAGTGGGAGGGCATTGACCCTGAGTTGGGGTTGATGGCACACTGTAAGCGGAGCCACTGACAGCAGTGGACGCCCTATGGACGGGGCCAGAGATCTGGGTCTGGCGGGGCGGGAACCTGACCGGTCGCGACTCCAGGCCCAGCTGGCGCAGGTCGGACACTTCCAGCGGGGCAGCCTGACTGCCACATACCGTCGCTGCGGGAGAGCCTATTGCGCTTGAGCCGAACCCAGCCATCCGGGGCACGGGCCCATCCGCCTGCTGACCAAGTCGGTGCGGGGGAACACCGCGACCATGGCAGTCTCTCCCGGGCCGCCGTTGGCGAAGGTCCAGCGCGAGGTGGACAACTCCCGGCGCTTCAAGGCGGTGGTGGAGCAGATCGTGGAGGTAAATGAGCGGATCCGTGAAGCGCGGCCGCTGACAGATACCGTGGAGGCCGCGCCAGGTACCCAAAAGGGAGGGGCTACCAAGAGGTCGAGCGGAGTTCCAAGCCGAGGTAGCGCGGCTCAGCCAGCTGGCGGCGCGCCAGGTGATCGAGCCCTCACGGCTCGACCTCGACGTGGCCGAGATGGCCAGGACTGCCATGCTGAAGTCGGGTAGTGGGCCGCTGGAGTGGGGGCTCGCTCTCGGCCACGGGCATCGTGGCCCAGAGGTCACCTTCGGAGGTGGCCACCGGGCCGGCGTCCGCGGGCTGCCGGGAGAAGACCGTGGACACGGTCCTCGGTGTGGTCCGGCTGCGCCGTACCTACTACCGCTGCCGCGAGTGCGGCCGCGGGCCCTTCCCCCGGGACCGCGAGCTGGGGATCCAGGGCAGCTCGCTGAGCCCCGGGCTGCGCCGCTGCGATGCAGCCCGGGCTGGGCAGACAGAAACCGTTCGCCAGGGCTGGGCGCGACCTCCTCGAGCTGGCCGGCCTGCGCCTCACCGGCAAGCGGGTGGAGCGCTGCTCCGAGGCCGATGGCGAGAAGGTCCGAGCCGCCATCGACAACCGGGCCCAGGCGGTGATCGAGGGGAAAGTGGTGCCACTGGGCAGCGCTAGGCCCACCCCCTCCTCTACATCGCCGCCGTGGACGGCACCGGGGTGCCCGCGATTCCCGCCGACACCAAGGGTCGGCGGGGCAAGGGCGAGGACGGCCGGGCTCACACCCGGGAGGCCAAACTCGGCTGCCTGTTCAACCAGACCGGATTGGATGACCAGGGCCGCCCGCGCCGCGACCCGACATCTACCAGCTACGTCGCCACCCTGGACTCGGCCGCCGCCTTCGGAGCCCCCTTGTACTCCGAGGCGCTCCGCCGGTGCCTTCACCACGCCAAGCGAGTGCGGGTCCTGGGCGATGGCGCCCCCTGGATCTGGATCCTGGCCGATGAGCACGTCCCCAGATGCCTCCAGGTGGTCGACCTCCACCACGCCACAGAACACGTCCATGCCCCGGGGGCACAGCCCTTCCCCACCCGCGGCGACGACTCACGCCGCTGGGTTGCCGCCCGCTTGGCGGACCTCGAGCGGCGCGATGTCTGCCACCTTGTCCAGTCTGCCCGGGACCACCAGCTCCCCCCCAGAGGGGAGAGGTCCAGAAGCGCCTCCCCTCCTTCGTGGGTTCGTCCCCACATCATGGTGGTCCGTCATATCGGGTCAACTCCACAACCGGTACCAAGGTCCCACCGCGGACGTGCGAGCGCGATCTAGCAGCCGAATGATGAACAGGGCACTAACCAAACTTGGCAGCGCTACTACTAGGACATAGACGTCGACCGATAGACCGTGGGGCCAAGCGGCAGGCACGGGAACCGCGCCAGGGAACCAAACCGCATAGAAGGCAAGGGCAGCCGAGATTCCAGACAGCGAATAGGCGGTGGTCCAAATCGGATTCGCAACTACCAAGAAGGGCAATGCCCACACCAGATACTGAACAGAAAGGTCTACTCCCATGGCGTAGAAACCCATCAGCACAGCGGTCGCGACGAAGAGGGCAGAGTCGGCTCTGAGGCGGTAGGCCACAAGAAGAACCAGCAACACGAAGACAAGCTCGGACAGGCGATATGCGACCACGGCGCGGCCGATAGACGCGCTCCACCCCAACTCGCGAACCCCTCCGTATCCAAGCACGTCCGTAACCATGCGGCCATTCCACCCAAACAACAAAGCGTAGACGCCAGCCGCCACCACCGTCGGAACTGCAGCGACCGCGACCACCGCGGGCCACATGCGCTTGCGCCAACGAAATACGAGTATTGGCAATAAGAGCACAGGGAATCCCTTAAGGGCAATGCCCAGTCCCAATGTGACAACACTAACCCAACGATGCTCCCGAGACCACCACATGGCAAGGAACATCAGCAGGACGACAACGGAGTCGTATTGCCCATGCCCGACAGATACCAATAGCGGTAGTGGATTTAAGACGAAAAGCGTTGGGAAGGACAATGCCTTCCATGTCCATTGGAACTGTTTCACTCCATACTTGGCTAGTGCAATTGCCAAGCCCAGGTCCCCAAGGCAGGCCGGTACCCGAACCAAGGTGTCGAACGATATGTGGGTCACACCAGACACAAGTTCGCAGAGGGCTGGAACATAGAGCCATACGGGCACCCGAGGGAAGCGGTTAGTGGCCGCGTATATGTTTCGGCCGTCGAGAACAGATCGGCCCTCAAGATAAAAGGAGCGCATGTCGAACTTGGCGCCGCTCGTGTGTGAGAGGACTAGCCCATATAGGAGTATGGCTGAGGCGAGAAGGAGTCCGGTCGCTGCCTTAACGAGCACCGGGTTGGAAAGCGTGAGCTTATCCGTCAAGCGCTCCAATCACTTGCCCTCGCGGGTGCTGACACCATGTATTGGTACTTGGATTCGCATGAACTCAGGTAGTGTAGGCCCCAATCCACCTGCTGGGTCCAGCAGAGCCGCCCAAGAGGGCTGGTGAGGCGTCACTGGCGGGGTAGTGTGTGGAGTGCGGTGACCAGATCTCTCCAGGCTATCGGGAGAACGGGCCCATGTCAAGGACGCTGCGACGAGTTAGCTCGAGACGGCTCGAAGTACTGGCCGCAAGCGCGCGGGACCGGCGGCGTGAGTCACTTCAACCGCCGGCGCTGGGGACCCAGAAGACCACAGCCCCTTTACCGACCGTCCGCCTCCAGCGCAAGGTGCCAAGCTTGGTCATCACGTGTGGAGGCGTTCCCGTAGTGGCCACGACTGCTCCCACCCCGTGTAAGTGACAGAAGGCGAGCAGGCTCGCATCAAAGCCCTTGCCCGGCGCGACCGTCCCGTACAGCTCGCGCACCAACCGCAGATCGGCAAAGGAGTTCGGAACAAAGCTCAGGTACCCGCCAGCCATATTGAAATACATCTGGTCGGCGGCCTGCCAAATCATGGACTGGCCCTCTGCGCCGTAGGGCAGTACCACGAGCGTCTCATGGGCTCGGAACTGCTGACGGATGGCCAGGGGACCGAGCAGGGGTGGGGTGACCACCTTGGTAGCGGGCCAGGACGCCGGCCACCACGAAAGCACCAAAATTCCCGCGATCAGGGATGCGGCAAGCGAGTGGCATCGCGATAAGCCGGCCAAGATGAAAGCCACGATAACGGCTGCCGTGAGGTCGAAGTACATAGCCAAGCGCACCGGCAGGATCTCTTTCAGAAGCGGCAACCTGCTCAGCAGGATCCAGGGAAGGTGCCCGCCGACAAGGCCGCCAATGTGCAGCTTGGGCCCCAGTTCGGCCACGATGCAGGCGAGGGCTGTGAGGACCAGAACCCACGCCCACCTGTCGCGTCGGCTGCGCCAGATCCACCATGACAAGAGACACAGGAGAGGGACCCCCACGTAGGCTCCGTTCTCCGCCAGGTTCCCAGTGAACCGGCTTGTCAATGGCAGGCTCGCGGCGCTGCCGAGCGCCGTGATGGCGGTCGGCAACACCAAGTTGAGGGCATCGGCCGAGTAGACGACTGGGGAATTCAGCGATGGCGGGGCCGCGCCCACTCCAATGATCAAGTAGTACAGGAACGGCAGGGTCAGGACGATGGACCCGGCGTAGGCGGACGAGCCCCATCCCACCAGGGAGTACAAGTGGCCGCGCTGATCAGGCGCCAGGATCCAAGTGAGGAGCGCCACCAGGGCCGCCATCAGCGTGAACGTGAGATACACCTCAATGGACACACCCAGCAGGAACGCCAACGCCATAGCTGAGAGAGCGGCGTAGGTATACCCGCCGATCCCGCCCCGCCAGCGGCGCACCGCCAGCCACGTCAGCAGCGGCACCGGGAAGATGAACGTGAGGTGCAAGTGGCCAAGCAGCTGACCGGTCTCGTAAGGTCCGTACCCGAACAGCCAGCCTCCCACCAGCGCCGGCCAGGCCCGGCCCGTGAGCTCGCGGCCGAGGCCGAATGCCGCAAGGGCAGCAAGGACTGGGCTCGCCATGATGGCGACGTTGTAGGCGACCACTGGACCGGCCGCTGCGGTAACGGGCCAGAGTAGCATCGCCACCGAAGGAACCGAGGTGTCCCAAGCGAGATTGAAACCTTGGGGAGCCCAGACCGTGTGGGTGACGAACGGATTGAGCCCATGAGTCAGTGCGTAGGGCCACCAGCTGAGCGCCCAGGCGAAGAGCGTCGGGTCAGCCCCGGTCCCGAGGAAGTGAGCGGCCGAGAGCGGGTTCACGCCCCGTGGCAGCAGCAGCGCCAGGGTCAAGAGATACGCCAGGATCGCCAGCAGGAAGCTGGTCATCGGCCGCTGTAGGCGACTCGCGGCCTGAATGAGGAATCGGCTTCCAGCCGGCCCCACGTTCAGCTGAGGGACGCTCATACCGCCGCGCTGATGTCCGGCTGTCTCATGGAGGTCGGCAGCGACCTGGCGGGTACCGACAAATCATGTCCTCCCCTTTGGCGCTGGCCGACTGGTAGGAGACCCCTGGCGACACTGCCACCAGCCGGGCCTTGCTGCCCCATTCGGCCGCCGGACCAAGGAATGTCGGCACCTCCTTTTCGTGCAGGCGAGCTTGCCACGGCCCCCCCTGAGCGCGGGGCGCTTGCGCCACTAGGTGTGCCATGTTAGGCGAGGTCGTGAGCGCCCGGCCGAGGACACAGGCGTCCAAGTGCAAGGTGGACCTGGACCCCGGCGGTCGCGGCCGGGTAACAATGCCGGCGCAGGCCCTTCGATCCCCGTTGGCCTGCCACAATGAGGCACGCCGACCACCGGTCTAGGTAGGGAGCCCACCTGGGGAGAGACGATGCCAGCGAGTCAGACCCCGTACACGGTCGTGGTTCTGCCCGCGTACCAGGCGGAGCGGACCATCGGGCTCACCGTTGCGGACTTGCCCCAGGGCTCTGCCGACCATGTCCTGGTGGTCGATGACGCATCCCGGGACGCCACCGTAGCAGTGGCCCGCGCCCTCGGATTGGACGTGCGGACCAGGTCTCGGAATGGCGGCTACGGCGCCAACCAGAAGACCTGCTACCAGGAGGCTCTGCGGCTCGGAGCTACCATCGTGGTGCTGCTCCACCCGGACTACCAGTACGACCCCAAGTCAGTGCCACTCCTGGTCGCTCCGAT
Organism: bacterium; assembly: GCA_021817025.1. Next base: position 4,267 of record JAKAWF010000084.1, on the reverse strand, counting down.
TGTCGCCGGGGAGGCGGATATGACCTTCGGGTCTCGGTTCGCAGAAGGGGCCGATCCCCGTCGGGGGGGCATGCCGAGCTATCGATACTTCGGCAATCGCCTGACCACGTTCGTCGAGAATCGCATACTGGGCACACGATTCTCCGAGATGCACAGCGGCATGCGCGCCTACTCTCGTCTGGTGCTGGAATCCTTGCCGCTGCAGAGCTACTCGGACGACTTCCTCTTCGACACGCAACTGCTGGTCGGGGCCCACGAACGCGCCTTCCGGATCCGGGAGGTGGCGATTCCCACGCGGTACACCGCAGAGTCCTCGTCGATCGGGATCGGACGATCGCTGGCTTATGTGGTGCTCAGCATCCGGGTGTGCTGGCAAGCCCGTCGTGCCCGTTTAGGATGAGCCAACGCGCGGCCCCCCTGCCGCCGTGCCCCATCTGCCGCCGGGGAACGGCCGGCCAGAAGCGTCTGTTCGGGGCCCGCCCGGCATTGCGGGACATCGGTCACGGCGCTGACCGCTTCGCCTGCACCAGCGGGTTGGCGGGCACCCATGAGGAGATCTACTGGTGCGCGTCCTGTCAAGTGGGATACTCCTGCCCGCCGCCGTCCGGGTGGTTGCTGGCGGAGTACGAGAGCGTGGTCGACCCTTCGTACCTGGAGGAAGAAGCGCACCGGCTGCGCAACGCCGACTGGATCCTCTCTCGGGTGGAGAGGTATCGCGCACCCGGGGCGCTGTACGAGGTAGGGGCGTCCGTGGGGATCCTGCTGCAGGCGGCGCGGGCTCGAAGATGGTCGGTGGCCGGGATCGAGCCCAGCGCCTGGGCAGTGGCGGTCGCACGCCAGCGGTATTCCTTGAGCATCCGCCAGGGAACGATCGAGTCGGACCCCGGACCACCGGCACCCGTAGACTGCGTTGCCATGTCCGACGTCTTGGAGCATCTAGTCGATCCCCAGGAGGCTGTCTTCAAGGTGGCTGGATGGCTCGCCCCAGGAGGGATTCTGGCCCTGGTGACAGTGAACATGGCAGCGCTGCCGGCACGGTTGCTACGGGGCCACTGGCCGGGGTTCATGGACATGCACCTGACGTACTTCACCCCCCACGCCCTGCGCTCGATGCTCCGCATTGCCGGGCTGGAGCCGGTCGAGCTTAGGGCCGCTCCGCGGCGACTGACTGCCGGGTACGTGGGTCGCCGCCTGCGGGGCACGGGCGGTCCTGCCGATCTCGCGGCACGGGTACTGACGCTGCCACTGGTTAGGGATGCCCGCCTCACCATCCGGAGCCGAGACCTGGTGCTGGTGATCGGGCGGAAGGGTGAGCCATCCCCGACCTAGGAACACGCAGCGGAGGGCACCGAGGCGCCCTCAAGCACGGTACTCCCGCCCCCGCAGGGGCAGCCGAACCACTGCCGTGTGCTGATGTCCCGACCCAGGTGGCAACGACCCTTACGGGCCCGGCCCCGCTCTGGCAGGGATTGGCCATCCTGTCCCTGGTGGCAACAGCGTTGGGGAGCGCGTGGCGGCAAGGCACATACTCGAACGCCGCACTCCTGGCCATTCTTCTCGGGCTGGCGGCGGGGGGAGGCGCTATCCTTGTCCGCCGGCACGCATCACCATTTGGCGTCCCCGCCTGGATCTGGCCGCTCGCGGCCGCGGGTCTCGCGCTGATGAACCTGGCCCCAGGCCTAGATCCCGGCTCATCGCCTGTGCAGGCCGCGCTGTCGGTCTGGCTCGCTGGCGTGGTGGCGGCGTTGTGCTTCCTTCCCTGGCGAAGCCGCGCTGTCTTGCTAGCCCTGATCGCGTACGGTCTCGACTTGGCACTGGCCGCGGTGCACCTGGTCTGGGGCAAGGCAGGCATCGACGTGTTTTGGTTCACCCAGGATGCCACCGCTCAGCTGCTGAAAGGGCACAACCCCTACGCGATCGCCTACCCCACGACCACACCGGGCCTGCTCTCTGCTCACTTCCCCTACGCGCCGGCTCTCCTCATCCTGGCAGCCCCGTTCCGGCTCCTAGGGGACGTGCGCGTAGCGAACTCGGTGGCCATGGGGGTGCTCTTCACTTGCATCGCGATCCTGGCCCGGCGCCATGCCGGCGAGGGAGTTGCTAGTCGCTACCTCGCCGTGACGCTAGCGCTTCCCTTCTCCCCCCTCATGATCGTGCAGGGTTGGCCGGAGGTCTATCCGGTGGCAGGTGTGGCTCTCTGGCTGGTCCTTCGGTCGCGCCACTCCGGTTGGGCGATCCTGGCGCTGGGTACGGCTCTCTGCACCGTCCCAACGGCCCTGCCCCTGATCGTCTTCCCCTGGCTCTGGTGGCGGGGCGCCCGGCGAGAGATCACTTTGGCCGCCGTGGTGGCACTGCTGATTTGCTTTCCCTTCGCCATATGGGCCGGCGTCGGCAAGTTCCTCGCTGACACGGTCCTCCTCCAGCTCCACCTGGCGCCGCGTCCGGATGCCCTCTCAATCAACGGCCTGCTTGCCCATCTGGGGCAGCCTCTGCTGCCCGGGTGGGCCGGGGTGTCGGTTTCCGCCCTCTGCCTCATCGCCTTCGCTCTCCGGGGCACCCGGGAGTGGGACGCCGCTCTGATGATGGGATCGACCCTGTCTCTGCTAGCCTTCTTGACTGCCAAGTGGGCCTTCTTCGACTACTACTTCATCGTGGCTATGGGCATCGTGCTGGCCCTAACCGTCGCGCATGCTCCAATGGTCCCACCGGACGGCCGCGCGCCCGTCTTGCCTGCGTCGGGGTCCGCACGGGTTTCGGCCTGACCCATCCTCACTCGGGCCGTGTTCCCCAACGCCAGCCCGTGCACCCGGGCCACGGGCGCGTCGTACGTCGGCACGCCCGGCCATCTATGCGGCCCAGATCCGTCAGCCTGCCGCCCCGTGGCACCTCTTGTACTTGCGCCCTGACCCGCACGGGCAGAGTGCATTCCGGCTCGCAGGGACCGGCACCTCTCGTGAAGGGCCCAGGCGAGCCTCTCCGTTACCGAAACCCACCCGAGATGTCGGTCCGGCAGCCGGCTGGGAGGCGGGCACCGTCCCGTTCGATGGCGCCGTCTCCGGGTCAACCGCCTGGGTCACCCCGGCGACCACCGACTCGGCCTCGGCGTGGGTTGCCACACCGGCGAGGGGCTCTAGTGTGGGCTGGACTTGGATCTGGGAGTGGAACAAATAGCGGACGATCTCCTGCTTCAGGGTATCCTGGAATGACTGGAACGCGGCAAAGGCCTCGGACTTGAACTCAACCAGTGGGTCGCGCTGGCCCATCGACTGCCAGCGGATGTCGTCCTTGAGGTGCTCAAGAGTGGTGAGATAGTCGGCCCAGCGCTCATCGATAAGGCTGAGCATGAGCTGGACCTCCACCTGACGGACCAGTTCCTCGCCAAACTCCCGCTCGCGCTCACCATAGATGCGCTCCGCTTCCTGAATGACCGTTTCCGCCACGTCCTGCGGAGTGGTGCCAAGCTGCTCCAAGTCCACCTCCTCGCCGGGCGGGAATGGGAACAGGTACCGCAGCCGGTCCCAGAGGGCCTCGAGCTCCCACCCCTCCTTGTGGCCCCCCTGGCAGTGGAGATTCACCAGTTCGTGGACGACCTCCTCCAGCCACTCCATGAGGTTGGCTCGGGTGTCGATCCCCTCCAGGATGCGGTCGCGCTCGGAGTAGACGATCTCGCGCTGGGTGTTGACCACGTCGTCGAACTCGACGACGTACCGGCGGTTGTCGAAGTTGAAGCCCTCGACCCGGGACTGCGCCGACTCTATCTGCCGGCTCACCATCTTGGACTCGATGGGGGTCTCGTCGGTCAGGCCCAGGTGGGCCATCAGGCCCTGCATCCGCTCGCCCCCGAACACCCGCATCAGGTCGTCCTCGAAGGAGAGGAAGAACCGCGTCTCCCCCGGGTCCCCCTGGCGCCCGGCGCGGCCCCGGAGCTGGTTGTCGATCCGCCGGGACTCGTGGCGCTCGGTGCCGATGATGTAGAGCCCTCCCAGCTCCGCGACCCCCTCTCCGAGCACGATGTCGGTTCCCCGCCCAGCCATGTTGGTCGCGATGGTGACTGCTTCCGGCTGGCCGGCCTTGGCGATGATCTCGGCCTCGCGCTCGTGGAGCTTGGCGTTCAGGACCTCGTGGGGAATCCCCCGCTTGTCGAGGAGGCGGGAGAGCCGCTCACTCTTCTCGATGCTGACCGTTCCCACCAGGACCGGCTGCCCGGTCTTGTGCCGCTCCTCGATCTCCTCGGCGATCGCCTTGAACTTGGCCTCCTCGCTGCGGT
>JAKAWF010000083.1 GCA_021817025.1 bacterium | reverse complement strand
GGTCCGCCCTGCCCTAGAAGCGGTGATAGCACCTGTGCTACCATTGATGTATGGGAACTGTGGGCCTTCGAGAACTGCGCCAAGACGCGTCTGAACTCGTGCGCCGAGTCGAAGGGGGCGAGGAGATCGACATCACGGTTGCAGGTCGGCTCGCGGCCCGCTTGGTCCCCGCCGCCCCGAAGCGGTGGCAGCGGTGGGATGACATCGCCGACGCGTTCAGCGGCCCGCCCGACCCGGACTGGGAGCGGGATAGGCAGCTGATCGACCAGGCTGTCGCCAATCCGTGGGAGCGCCTTCGGTGAAGGCAATCCTCGACACCAGCGTCTTGATCGCCACCGACCTGCCTCCATTGGAAGGAGAGCTTGCCATCAGTGCTGCAACGCTCGCCGAACTGCATTTTGGAGTGCTCGTCACCGCCGACGCAGCAGTCCGCGCTGAGCGTCTCCGGAGACTGTCGGACCTGCAGCGCAGGTTTGACGCTCTGCCCGTCGACGATGACGTGGCCACCAGCTATGGCCAACTTGCAGCGGCTGTGGCAGCCACCGGGCGTCAACCGCGATCCAGGGTAATGGACCTCCTCATCGCTGCTACAGCCCACGCTCACTCGGCCCGGCTCTACACCCGCAACTCGGGGGACCTTGCCGGGATCGAGAACCTCATCGAGATCGTTCCCGTGTGACGAACGTCCACCGGGACGGTGCCCCGGTAGGACTTGCGGCTAGCGTCGACTTCCCGTGGCCGTCCCAACAGAGCCGTCCGAATTACGATCCCGTACAGGAGGGTCATACGGCACACTGTCCGGATGAGCGGACTCAAGATTGGCTGCGCACGGTCCTCCTCTGTGGGAGCGGCCGTTTGGCACCAGCCTCCTGGGTATCTGCCGACACGTTCCGGTGCGCTCGCTCAGCGGTCGATGGACCCGTGGTGTGCGTCACCCTCGCCCGGGCCACCGCCCTCCGCGACACGTGTGCCGAGGTCTGATCGCAGGCGTTGGAGCGTGTCGGCGGGATCCCCGAGTAACTACCTACAGATCGTCGAGCTTGAAGTCGCCTGCCGGTGGAGGCCCGGATGAGGGTGCCGACTGGGTCGGCACCGGCTGTGGCCCGGTGGTCGACACATCAACCGGCCCCGTCTGGCTGGCATGGGCATCGAGGGCGGCCATGGCCCGGTCCGCCGCACCGTGCGGTCCACCTTGACGCTGCTCTCCGTAGTAGGCGGCGCCGAGATCACGCAACAAGGCGTCGGCGCTGCGCTTGGCCTGCACCGTATCGAACTTGGCCTGCACCTGGGCCGTACCCTGCTGGGCCTTGACCGCCATCTGTTCGGCCTGCACCTTGAGCTTGTCCATGAGTCCCATGAGTGCCCTCCTCTCGACCGTGAGCCGAGCTAGTTGAACAATCCACCGACGCCGGCGCGTCCCTTGTCGTTGCCGGGGTCACCGATCAGCCTCTCCATGGCCTCGGCCAAGCCGTGCAGGTTGACGGACTGCAGGATCACTGCCCCGTCACCTTCCAACGTGGCCAAGTTGATGCCCTCACCTCCGAACATCGCGGTCATCGCAGTCTGCGCACTGAAACCGCCGATGTACTCGACGCTGTACCGGACGGTGTCCTGGAACGCCACCAGACAGCCTGCGTGGACTTGAATCTTGCCGCCGTACTTGGCTGGGTTTACCTCTATGAAGTTGCCCGCCGCCGCGATCAGGAGCGTGCCGGTGCCCGTGAATTTCTCCAATACGAACCCCGCCCCGCCCCGGCGACCGGTCCGCAGTCCGGCGAACGCGATGTCAAACTCGACGCTCCCCTCGGCCGCGATCAGGGCCTCCTTCTCTGTCAGCCAGCCGATGCTACCGTCCAACTCGAGTGCGCGCAGCTCTCCGGGAAGCGAACCAGCGAACGCCACCAGGCCGCTTCCCCCGGTCGGGGTGAAGTACTGGAAGGCCAGGCTCTGGCCGGCGAGCACCCTCTTGCCGACCTCCATGGCCTTGCCAAACAGCCCACCTCCTCCGCTGCCACCCGGGCCGGCCGCGGGCTTGGAAAGACGGGTCTCGATGGACACGTTGGTGGTCTTCCACAGGAATCTGCCGGCCTCCGCGTAGACGGTCTGACCCGCTCCCAGCTGGCAGATGACCATCTGGCTGGCGGTGCCGACGATCTTGTTGGCTATGGCCATGCTCGGATCCCCCTCTCAAAGGCGCGGCGACAACCCAAGGCTACAGCGGCGACGGCCCAGCGGCAAGGGGCGCCGCGCCCAGGGGGTGGAGGAGGTGGGGCATCCGCGCCCACACCGATCCCGATGGCGCCGACGGGCAGAAGTGGCAGTGCCTCCGCCCCGGGGGTAGAGCTGAGGCATGATCATGGGCCAACTTGGGCTCCGCACGACCGCGTGGGGACCGCGACAGCCGATCCAGATTCAGCTGGGCCCGGCACGAAGGTCTCCTGGAGGAGGGCGCACCAAGGGCGTCGACTCCCCGGGTCGCCGCCCTGGCGGGACCGAGGACGTGGCCGTCAGGGTCGCGGGAGAGAGCGACGCTCGGGCCCCGTGGCACGTCCGAGGCCGAGCAGGCAGCTACCGCCGAGTTCGTCGACATTGCTGGACGGCGCCTGGAGATCCTTGACCTCGATGCACCTGTTTAGGGGATGTCCAGCAGAACCTTGCCCACGGCTCCGGCCTGGACCGCGTCCTCGGCGGCAGCGCATTCCTCAAGTGGAAACCGGTGCATCGGGAGTGCCGAGAGGGCCCCAGCGGTCAGGGCGGCGGTGACCTCGGTAACGCCCTGGGCGAGCCCCTCGGCCGGAACCCCGTACAGGAGTACGAAGCGGAGCACCACGTTGGCGTTCATGCAGGCGCGCACCGGAAGCTCTGGGTCAGGCCCATCAGCGGCGTAGGCCGCGATCACCGTCCCTACTCCAGAGAGGGCGAGGTCGAGGGAGAGGTTGGCGGCCAGATTGACCTCGATCACCCGATCGACTCGCGGTGCGAAGGTGCGAATGCGGTCGAGCGCTGCGGAGTCCCGGTAGTTGACGACTAGATCCGCGCCGGCGGCGCGGGCCAGCTCCTCCTTCACCGGTCCGCTCACGGTCGCGATGACCCGGGCGCCGCGGCGCTTCGCCAGCTCGATCGCGAAGTGACCGACCGCACCCGCGCCCCCCGCGACCAGGACGTTGCGACCGCCGACATCCCCGTCGGCGAAGAGGCAGCGATGGGCGGTGAGCGCAGGTACCCCGAGACTGGCGCCGAGCTCCAGCGAGGCTCCGTCTGGCAGCCGCACCGCCTGCCGGTCTGGCGTCACCGTCCACTCGGCGGCGGTGCCCCAGCGGCGGCCGGCCGCCGCCATCCACACCCACACGCGCTCCCCGAGCCGGCTGGGATCCACTCCCGCGCCGACCGCGTCGATCGTCCCAGCCCCATCGTGGTGCGGTATCTGGAAGCCGTCCACCGGCCTGGGGGTGGCCCCGCTGCGCGCCTTCCAGTCGGTCGGGTTGACGCCCGAGAAGCGCAAGCGGACGCGCACCTCGCCGGGGCCGGGCTCCGGGCGCGGAACGTCCGCGACGCGCAGTACCTCCGCGGCCGCGCCCTGTCGCTCGTACACGGCGGCCTTCACCCCGGGTCACCGTCGGTCTTGGCCGGGCACGGCCTGGCACTGACCCCGTTGCCGTGACTCGCCATCGTCCCTGCCTCCATGCGCCCCCGAACCTGATCTCGACAGTCTGGACCACCGGTCAAGCTCGGCCCAGGTCCGGCACCGAAGTGGCGCCGCTTCTGCATGATAGGAATCTAATGTTGCTCTCATCTTGGGCTCACGGGATCCCGCCACCGTCTTGGAGTGGAGGCACCATCACCTAATGTCGCGGCAGGCACTTCGGAACAGCACCAGAATCTTGGCCCGGCCGGCGCTGGCGCTGGCCCTGGCCGCGGCCGTGGCCGTCGGGCTCACGGTGGGGCCAGACCTGACCGTCAGGTCCAGCCGCCTGCCGCACGTGGTGCAGCTCAGCTCCACGGCGTCAGGTGGACAGGCATCGCCAGCCCCGGTTGGCGGCACCTCCAGCGGATCTTCTTCATCGACCCCCTCGGAGGTGGCGAGTCCTCAGCCGACCGAGCCGGTCGAGACGGTGACACCGCCGGGGACGGTGGTGAGCCTTCCTTCCCAGGACTCCAAGAATGGAGACCAGCAGCAGAGTTCGAAGTGCTCTCCATCTCCTCCCACCGGCGACAGCTCGTGCTCTTCCGGTGGGGGATGAGCTCGGGGCAACCCAGTCCCGACCCCGCCCCGCCCGCAGTGGGGCCCACCCTGGTCGGCCCATGGTGAGGCCCGTCGCCCGGGCTCACAGGCGCCTTCGGCTCGGCACCGCCGGTCGGCTTCTGGCCCTGCACGGGGTGGTCGTCGCGCTGGTGCTGGGGGTGGTCTTTGTCCAGGTTATCCGCGACTTCACAGTTCACTACCAGAGCACCGTGCTGGGCGACCTGGGCGGCGAGTTGAGCGGCTATTCGGCAGCCTACCCAGGGCGGCCGCCCGGGCAAAGCCTGGCCGCGTTCAGCCACAGCTATCTGGTCACCCATCCCGTCCCCACCGGGGAGGTGCTGCTGATCGGCCTGCCCCACCAGCCGATCCTGGGGAGCGCGCATGCCGCCGAGTTGGTGCGAGTCCCCCAGGTGCGCCATTGGCTCAGCGCCCCTCCCGTCCGGACGGTGACCTCCCAGGTCAAGGTCGGATCGGTCAGCTACCTGGCGGTCGCCAGTCCGATCAGGGAGGGCGGTACCACCCGGGGCGTGGTGGTGGCGGCCGCCAGCCTGGCCGCGCTCCAGGAGGAGAGCAACCAGGTGGCGCTGCTGGCCGCCACGGAGGCCGCAGTGGCGCTGCTGGTCGCCTTGCTCAGCGCCTACCTGATCTTGCGCCGGGTGCTGCGCACCGTGGGCGCGGTGACCGAAACGGCGGTGGAGGCGAGCCAGGGCGACCTGACCAAGCGGATTGGGTATCAGGGCGTGGATGACGAGGTGGGCCGGATGGCAGCGGCCTTTGATGGCATGCTCACCAAGATCTCCGCGACCGTGGCTTCCCAGCGGCAGCTCCTGGCGGACGTGTCCCACCAGCTGCGCACACCGCTGACGGTGGCCAGGGGCCATCTCGAGGTGTTGCGGCGAAGTGGCAGCGATGATCCCATGGAGGTGCGGGAGACGACCGAACTGGTGGTGGAGGAGCTGAACCAGATGAGTTCGCTGGTCGACCAGCTGCTGTTGCTCGGCCACTCCCTGGAGCCCGACTTCATCCAGCCCGAGCCGGTGGATCTGCGGTCGTTCATGGCCGACCTCATGGCCGCCGCCACGGTCCTGGCGGACCGGAACTGGGTGCTGGCGGCGGTGCCTGACGTGGTGCTGCTGGTGGACCAGACCAAACTGCGGGGCGCCCTCCTCAACCTCATCGACAACTCAGTCAAGGCGACCCAGGCGGGGGACACGATCAAGCTCTCCGCCGCCTGCGACGGGAGCGTCATCCTGGGGGTCATGGACACTGGACGCGGCATTGCCCCCGCCCTTCAGGACGCTGTCTTCGATCGGTTCCGCAGAGCCGATCCCGGCGACCAGCGAGGCTCGGGGCTGGGTCTGGCCCTGGTCAAGGCGGTGGTCGAAGCACACGGGGGGACGGTGCACTTGGAGAGCGCCGTCGATCAGGGCACCACGGTGACGATGGTGCTGCCGCCGCGCTGCTTGCAAGAGCCCGACCCGGTGGATGAAGCGGAGGCCGGGGCGTGATCCTGCTGGTCGAGGACGATGCCAGGATCGCCTCCTTCATCGCCAAGGGACTCAAGGCCGAGGGCTACTCGGTGACCGTGGCTCCCGACACCACCACGGCCCTCGGGATCATGGCCACCCGGGGGGAGGACCTTGACCTGGTGCTGCTCGACCTCGGCTTGCCCGACGGCGACGGGCTGAGCGTGCTGCGCTCCTGGCGCGGCCAGCGCCTGCGGCTTCCGGTGATCATCCTGACCGCGCGCGACGACCTCTCCAGCAAGGTCTCGGGGCTCGATGCTGGCGCCACCGACTACGTGACCAAGCCGTTCGCCTTTGACGAGCTCCTGGCGCGCATCCGGGCGGCGCTGCGGACCGTCGACCAGGCGGTCTCGACTGAGCTGGTGGTCGGTGACCTCCGCCTCGACCTGCTGTCCAAGGTGGCGTGGCGGGCGGACCAGCGCATCGAACTGGCGCACCGCGAGTGGGCGCTGCTTGAACTCTTCATGCGCAGCCCCAACCAGGTCCTGTCGCGCACCCAGATCCTCAATCGGGTCTGGGAGTACGACTTCGACCCGGGCAGCAACGTGGTCGACGTCTATGTCAGCTACCTGCGCCGCAAGCTCAACCGCCCGGGCTTGGCTCTCCTGCTCCACACCGTCCGGGGTGCTGGCTACCGGCTTGTCTCAGGTGACGCCAAACGGGAGTGAGGGAACTCTAACCCGCCTCCCACGGGCCGTTCACAAAGGGCTGCCAGAGTGAAGTCTCGGGATTCACCCCCACACAAGGAGTTTGGCAATGAAGGTACCGATGACAGCGGGCGCCGTGGGCGCACTGGCGGTGGCGGGCGCGGCGGCGGCGATCGCACTGACAACGGGCGGGACGAATGCAGCCCTCCCGACCAAAGTCAACCTGGTCTCGGCATCCAGCCCGGCGGTGGCGGCGGATACGGCGGCAGTGACCTACGTCAATCAGCACTACTCCGGCAGCGGCACCGCCGCTGTGCTCAAGACCGAGGCTGACACCGAGCATGGAGTTCCTGTCTACGACGTGACGGTGACGGCGCCCAACGGGACCACCTACTCGCTCTCGATCCGAACCAGCAACGATTCAGTGTTGTCGGCCAGCCCAGCCGAGACCCAAGTGCCCAAGACCCCGACCGCCCTGCCGTCGAGCAGCAGCTCTCAAGCGGCAACCCAGACCCCGGAGGCAAAGCAGACTCCGGACCCAACCCAGACCCCGGAGGCAAAGCAGACTCCAGACCCAACCCAGACCCCGGAGCCGGCCGCCACTTCCAAGGACTCGCCCGACGGCAGCGCCTCAACGAGCACCGGGAGCAGCACGCAGGATTCCAAGGACCAGCAGCAGAGCCAGACCAGCAGCGGTAGCTGATCCCGCCACTCGACACTCCCTTTCGTTCGAGCCCCGCAGCGCCACCTCAGGCGGCTGCGGGGCTCACTCGCACCTGGCAGCTGGGCTGGTAAAGGGCCTTTCCCGGCCCCTGACGGCAGGCCAGCCCGGCTGCCTCATCCAGCTCGCCGGGCGGCGCCGCCACCGCAGCGGGGGCGACTTCCGGGGTTCGACCTGGCATTGGCTCAAGCGGTCATCGAAGCTCCAGAGCAGCTCCACAGCAGTCCCGAACCGCCTCGCTACATGAAGGGCGCCGGACGGGGTGGAGCGCCCCTCGGAGGCTGATATGAACCTGCTCCCAGCGCGAAAGGCTCCCTTCCCCCGTTCTTGACGGTGTAGGGCGTGTCCTCCACCGGCCCTCCGCCGGTGATGATGGAGATGGCGGTCCAGACACCCCAGATCGCGGCCAGAACCTCGCCCCAGCCCACTTTGCTATCGCTCGGCCCTTCAGAGACTCCCGGCTAGCGATGGCCTGCCTAGCACGCCGCGTGGCTGGCAAAGCTGAGCGCGGGCAGTGGCAACTCGCCCAAGGCTGGCGAGCAGTCGATTCAGGGCTGCGGGGTTGTGGGGCTTGTTTTTTCGATAGCCCTCGAATACCATCGCCGAGCTGACCAAGGCCCTCGCGGCCAAACAGAGCTTCACGAGGTCTCCTTCTTCGATCGCCTGGAATACCTCGGGGACGCGAAGAGTCAGTTCCTCTTCGATGAAGTTGATCCCATGCGCGAGATCATCGCCCGGTGGTCGGCGAGCCCCGAAGCCGGCCTTGGCCTGCTGAACGCTGACTTGCAACTCCGCAAGTGCCTCTAACAGGTCATCCAAGGCATCATGGCCGCTCATAGTGCCGTGGTCCGAGGTTTTCCACGGAGATGGCCCATGCCCATCAGGACCTCGCCCTCGATCGGGATGATCTGGTCAGCGAGCTGGCGGAGTTCTGTCGCTACCCCGGCCTTGATCGGGTGCGCAAGCATGACGCGGCAGCCCTCGTCTTGGGCCACGCGTACAGCCTCGGCGAGGTCGCGGTCACCGGCGATCACCACCGCCACGGCGTATGCGCGCCGCTGCGCCAGCCGGACCAAGTCGAGGACGATCAGCGTATCGACGCCCTTCTGTTCGAGCTCCGGCCGAAAGCGAAATTGCCGCTCGAACTTGGCGAGATCGCCTCCGGCGGACTTAGCCGCTTGCTTGACAGTGTGGTGCCAGGGCGTCGGTCGCTCCTGGACGTGCCCGAGCCTCAGTTGGATGCCCGGTGTCATCGCCACGGCGTCGAGGAGAGTTCGTTGCGAGGAGTACCGCGGGTCCCGCTCGTCGAAGGCTCCCTCGTACCAATACGCTCGCAAGCAAGAGCCGGTGACGGCCCTCAGCCAGGACACCACGCCAGCGGCGTCAACGGTGACGTCACTGGATCCGACCCCCAGGGTGGGGGCCCCGCCGGCCTTGAGGCAACCAGCGGCAACGAACCCGACCAGGGAAGGTGGCGGCGGGCCGCCTGAAGCGATGATCATCGCCAGATACAAGAATGGGCTCCAAGGGAGCCCGATGGAAGTGCCCTCCCAAGGAGGACACCGGCACCATCCCACAAGGAGGGACGGCGGCGCGGATCTGCGCAGCGCGATCACGCGTCAGCAAGCCGTACCGCGCAAGTGACCAAGGTCCAGAAGGCGATCCTCATCGGCGTCCGCGCCATCTGGCGTCGGACTGGAGTGCGCCCGGGCTGAGGGCCAACGGAGCGGCGGGCCGCCGGGAGCCAGGGATGGCCGGAAGCACTGGAAGTCGGGGTACTTCAAGTGCTGGGCCAGGGAGCGAGGGGAATAAGGGACCGGCCGCGTCCTTCAGTCCCAGGTGCTCAACCGTTCATCATGCTCGCCTCAGAGCGGGCCGGAGGCGAAGCAGCGGAGCGTGTTAGGCGTATAGTTAGGCACATGCCCAGGATGCAGGTCTACCTCCCCGAGCCGCTCTACAGGGCGGTGAAGGAGCGAGCCCTACCCGCCTCTGAGCTCCTGCAGGAGGCGGTCCAAAGGGAGCTGCGTCGTCAGCAGCTCATGGAGGCGACCGATCAGTACCTGGCCGATCTCGTAGGAGAGGTCGGGGAGCCCACGGCAGAAGAGTTCGCTCAGGCAGAGGCCGTCGTGCGTGGCATCTGGGACCGGGCCGGCGCCCAACCAGGCAGCTGATCACCCGATGTTGGTCCTCGACGCCGGAGGAGTGAGCCGCCTGGCAGAGAGATCACGGTCCGCGGCCGCGCTGTTGATCACGCTGCGAGGGGCGGGCCTGTGGCCCCCTGTTGTCCCTTCGGCGGTTCTCGTCGAGTCGCTGACCGGGCGCGTTGGCCGGGATGTCTCTCCCAACCGCCTCCTCAGGGGCTGTGACGTGGTGGCCGAGTTGCCGGAGCCTCTGGCGCGACGGGCAGCTGCTCTTCGGTACCAGGCGCGGCGCGGCTCCGCGGTCGATGCCATCGTGGTGGCTACTGCGGAGCCTGGAGGGACTGTGCTCACCGGTGACCTCAAGGATCTCCAAGCGCTTGCGGACCAGGCTCGCGACGTGGTGATCACGCGGGTGTGATCGGGGCTGGCCATGGGGCCGAACCCCAGTGAGTCGGTTCGGAGCTGCCCCGACGTGGGTTGGCCTCGCGATAGTCCTCTTCGGGGGCGGAGTGTCCGTCGTCGCCTTGGCGGTTGTCTTCATGGCCGGACTGTGCGACATCGGGCACAGCTGCACTCGCGGTGACAATGTCGCTACTGGAGCGGCCCTTGCAGTCTGCCTGCTGGCCTTCTTCGGGGCGCCCGCGGTGGCGTCTTTGGCCACCAGTCGGTGGTGGTGGTCAACGATCACACTGCCATTGCCAGTGGCGTACCTGGTGTACCTGCTGGCTACCGGACCGGTGGTGGCTTCGGTGTACGGCGAAGCGGTCCTCTTGGTCGCCATCTCGGCCGCAGACGTGGCCGGGGTAGCGCTGGCCATCGCCTTGAAGGGACGCCGGACCACCCACCGAGCCCCGTAGGCCCAGACCAGACCATTCCCTCGTCATGGTCTGGGCAAGTCATGGCAGACTCCGGCCGTTTCGGAAAGTCCCCTCCTGGTGACAAGAGCCCCGGGCTCCGCACCTCGAAAGAGGGGGTAGCTGGGCGGGGCCCCTCACGATCGGTGTATCGCTGCCCACCTCCGCTCCCAGGAGTGGAATGGCCGGATCTGCTTGGCTCTCCGGCTGATGGCCGCTGCGTCCGGGGGATGTGCCTTGGCATGAGACCGAGGGGTCCACCTGTCCTCGATCAGCGCCGGCCAAACGACTCCACCGCAGGCTTGGGCCACGTGTCGGCGAGCGACGTCTTCGAGCGCGGCAGGAAGACGGCCCACGAAGGCTCTTGTCTCCGCAAGGAAACCACCTCGACAGCAGACGTCCATGGTCATGGCGGGCCATCGGCTGCCATCAAGCTCGACATGCCGGACTGAACGTGATCCGCGAGCGCCTTGGCCGCTGGACTGGCGCCCTCGGCGGGTTGCCACGCCAGTTCGAGGCGGGACCGCATCTCCGGGCGCAAGTGGAGCGAACGCAAGGAGGACGAGAGTGATCCGGCGATGGATGTTGGGAGGATGGCGATGCCCAGGTCTTGGGCAGCGAGCTGGGCAACCATCGGTAGGGCAGTCGCCTCGAAGACGATGCGCGGGTTGACACCACGCTTCGAACAGGCTGCGTCGAAGGCCGCACGGACCCCGGTGCCACGGGGAAGACTGACGATCGGCTCCCCTTCGAGCGCCTCAACGGTGATGGTCCGGCGCGAGGCGAGCGGACTCGAAGGAGCGACTGCTGCGACCAGAGCCTCGTCGCCGACGACGATCGAGCGGACGCCGGGAATGCTACCTCCGGCCGTGCCGACAAGGGCGAGATCGAGGGTGCCGTCACGGAGCGCCTCGACGAGCCGATCCGAGTCTTTCTCGATCAGGGTGATGTCCACGCCCGGGTAGCGGGTGTGGAAGTCAGCGAGGAGGCGGGCGAGCACCGGAAGCGAGCAGCCGCTCACCATGCCGATCGTCACTTCCCCGTGCACCAAGCCAGCGAGCTGGTCCACCGCGAGACGAGCGCCGTTCACGGCATCAAGAGCGGCGCGTGCGAACGGCAGTACCGCCGCCCCGACATCGGTGAGGCGCACCGTCCGACCGGAACGGTCGAAGAGCGTTTGGCCGAGTTCGCGCTCCAGCTGGCGCACTTGGGCGCTCACGCCGGATTGGGTCACGTTCACCCGTTCGGCTGCCCTGGTGAAGTTGGCTTCCTCGGCGACCGCGACGAGGTACTCAAGCTGTCGAAGTTCCATAACTCCCAATCATACTAACCAGTCATCCCGGTTGTTGGACTTCTGATGGGTGGTCGAGCGACACTGGTGTCCAGGACACAGTCACCACAGCGGAGGAACGTCATGTCAGCGCACGAGCAAGCAGCGACCCCGGAAGACCTGACCCGGCTGTTCGTCCAGCGATCGAACGCTCATGACGCGGCTGGGGTCGCCGAGCTCTACGAGGCGGATGCGGTCATGGCCTACCCGCCCGGCGGTGTCACTGTTGGTCGAGCTGCCATTCAGCGGCTCTGGGAGCAGGTACTCGGTGCCATGCCCCATTTCGCGCCTGAAGACCCATTGCCGACCTTGGTCCACGGGGACATCGCCTTGACCGCGACGATCGCGAAGGACGGAGCCGGTGTGCGGGTACAGGTGGTACGGCGCCAACCCGATGGATCGTGGTTGCGTCTCCTCGACCGCCCGGAGTTCCTCCCGGCAGAAGGCACTTCCGGCCCTGTTTCCGACTAGGCCCGGGGCTCGGGAACCTTCCCAAGCCGCGATCGGCATATGAGTTCGGCCCACTTTCCGCCCTGCCAACAGCTGCCAACTGGGGAGCTCAGTTGCCCCGGCAGGTGGGCACTCGCCAGTGCCTCTGCACGAGCGTTCCACGAAGGGTGCCGAATTCCACAGGCGTAGACTTTGGGCATGGTGGTTGATCTCGACGCCCTGATCCGGGCGGTTCGGTCAAACCCGGAAGCTCGCGACACGCTCCGGCGAGAACTCCTCACCGAGGAGCTGTTGGGCCTGCCTGGGTTGGTCGCCCAGCTCACGGCCCGGATGGACCAGCTCGCCGCCGGGATGGAAAGGCTCGCCGTCAGCCAGGTGCGGAGCGAAGAGTGGCTTGCACGGGTTGCCAAACAGGCGGAACGGGCCGATGGACGGGTGGGTGACCTCTGGGGGAAGCATTACGAGGCACGGGCCTTGCGAATGCCCTTCCATGTGGAAGACGCGATTGGGGCAGACCCCGGGACGGTTCGGCCGTTGTCCGCCGCCGATCTGGAGGCACTGGTGAACCCGGCGGTCATCGCTGGGGCGTTGCCGCGCGAGGAGCGCGCCGCTCTTGGCGACGCCAATGGCATCTTCGTCTGGGACCGCGGGGCCGGGGCCGTCCTGGTCCATTGCGTCGTGGAGAGCTCGGCCA
>JAKAWF010000082.1 GCA_021817025.1 bacterium | reverse complement strand
CATGCGTTGGTCCGTGCGTGGCGCTGCGGCCATCGTCACCCTCCGCTGCCAGGCATCCAGCCACCGTTGGGAGGAAATCTGGGAGTGGCTCCCCTCCCAGACCACAGTCGCCTGACCCTGCCTACCCACAAATCTGTCGCGCACCCGTTCCTGGGGGGCGGTGGCCGCGCCCGATCAGGTCCGGTGGGCATGGGGCGGGCGGGGCTCGGCAGCGCCCGCTGAGGTCAGCGCAGTGGAGCAGCACCCAGGAGCGCCCAGCCCGGTCTCGGCCGCCCTCGAGGGATCCACCGGGCCGGGATCCGGCGATGGACTGGCCCCTCGCCTGCCCAGCCCCGGGCGGTTCGCCTTCGTGACGGCGACAGGGGGCGTCAGCCTTGCCTTCCAGGCGGACGGCTCGAAGGACCTGTCCCTGGCGTTCCTGGGGCTGGCTACTATCGGGTACGGGGAGTTGCTGGTGGCCGAAGGATGGCTGCGGCGGCGCTCACCTCGGGCCCTTGCCAGGGGTCTGATCCAAACTCAGACCGCGCTTGGCCTCTGTGCCTTTGCGACCGGGACCGAGGTGCTGGCCTCCCGGTTCGCCATCCTGGGGTTTGAGGGGCTGGGAGTCCCGCTCCTCTGCATCGGCGGGGTGGCCGCCATCTTGTGCGCGTACCTGGTGCCGACCCTGATCGCGCTCCAGCGGGCAGAGCCCAGTCTCCTGGAGCGCGCTGGCGGCCTGTGGCGGCTCTGGCCGGTGGCCCTCTTCGCGGTGGCGGTGGCAGCGTCCACCCTGTCGATATCCGTTCACTTCGAGTCCCCGGCCCTGGCCGTGCTCGCCCGTCCCTCTGGACCGTTGGCTTGGTGCTCTACCTGCCGATCACGGCGCTATGGGTTGGCCGACTGCTTCTGGCGGCGGTCCCACTCAGGGCGGTCGGGCCCTCGTACTGGATCACCATGGGAGCCGCTGCGCTGGGGGCACTGACCGCTGCCCTGATCTCCACCCTGATCCGAGACGCGGTTGAGACCGTGTACGGCTCCGGTCGCTCCGCGGCCGACGATCTCGCCTCGATGCGGCTGGCGTTCGGAGCCTGGCGGGACCGGGATCTGGACGGAGCGGCGTGGGTGGAGCAGCTGCGCTCCGGATCACGCTGGCACCCACCCGACCCGTGACCGCGCTGGTCGACACCTCGGTCCTGATTGATTTCCTGCGCGGGCACTCGGGGGCGTTGGACCTCCTCTCCCGGGAGCGCGCAGGCGTGTCCTTGCATGCCAGTTTGATCACTCGCTTGGAGGTGCTCGCTGGAATGCGCCCGGAGGAAGAGGCCGCGATCCGTTCCCTCCTGTCGACGCTGATCTGGCACCCGGTTGACGCCCGGGTCGCGGAGGCGGCCGGAGCTCTGGGCCGGCGTTGGCTTCCAAGCCATCACACCATCGACGGGGCTGACCTCGCCATTGCGGCGACCGCCATGGGCACCGGCGCGCGGCTGCTGACGCGCAACATCCGGCACTTCCCCATGTTCGCGGACCTGCGGGCGCCTTACGGATCCCGGCGACCTCCGACCGGTCGCACCGGGGCCTCGCGGGCGCCGCCCGGACAGCGGGCCCTGGGATGCCCGCTGTCCGCCTGACCCGGGTCTTGATGTCCGTCAGCCGGGGGTTCTCTGCCCGCCCATCGAAACTATCGCCTGGCCACCATCGTCGGTCATTTGCGGTGGTGCAAACTCGGACTTGATGACCTCCTCCGTGCGCGGCGCAGGTGGTGTGAAGAGTTCGATCACCGCTCCGACGAGCATCAGCCCCTGCCCCAGAATGTAGAGGATCTCCCCCAAGCTGTTGGGAGCCCAGTTCGCCTGGTGTCCCGGGGTCGAGAATACCCACAAGCCCATGCCGATCAGGGTCACGACCATGCCCGCGATGATCAGCCGCGCCATCCACTGCCTGAGGGTAACCCCCGCCTTTGAAACATCGCCGCCGCAGAGCTCCGCCGCCAGCAGGAATACAGCGATGATTGGAAGCGAGCCGAAAACGAACAGAAGATGACTCCGTGTGAAGATCTGGTCATCGATGACATGCGATGCTGACAAGGTGGCCGCGAAGCCAAACCTCGACTCGTTCATCTCGATGTAGTAGCCATATATCAGCAGGGCCGCTGTTGCCATCAGGTAGGTGAGGTAGACGCCCAGCCGGACGGGGTTGAGGCGTCGCATTGCGGTTCCGGACAGCCTCAGGAAACTGTCTCGCAGTTCGGGCAGCATGGCTGCCGCCAGGACCAGACTCCCGAGCCCTACGAGTCCCGTCATGGTGTCGTCCATGGCGAGCCCGTTGACGCCCCCGGGTCCGGAGGGGAACCAGGCGGGGATGACAAACGTGCCGACTCCGGATACAGCGTAGATCCCCGAGTAGAGGCCAATGCCGCCAAGCATGGCGCCAACGCCGCCGCGGGCGACCTGTTTGCGCACCCCCGTCAGCCTGGAATAGCCGAAGGCCTCGGCCGCCAGGAGCACGATCGCGGCCATGAAGGAGGGCAGCATTCCATGGGAATGGGAGGTGATGATGTTGCCCATGAGGGCGGAGGTCGACTCATGTTGCGCCCCTGCCCAGAAACTCCAGCTGATTCCGACCTGAGACGCGGCGGCGGCCAGCCCGAACACCACCCAAGTAATGACGGAGACGCCCGCGAAAAAGAACACCCATGTGATTTCGGCCTTTTGGGGAGGCATGCTCTGGCCATGCGGCGGAATCAGGGCGGAATAGGCCAGATCAACCACGAAGAGGATCGTCACTGCGGTCAGCTCCAGTGTGGCTGGCATGATGACCCAGAATCCGAAAGCTGTGAGCGACGCCACATGGTGGAGCGTTCCGTAGCCGAGAATCAGGAAGCCGATGCCCTCGAAAAGAGCTATCAGGGCGCTGTGCGAAACTATGTACTTCACCCAAGAGTGGAAGACGAAGACTCTCGTGCACAGAATCAGGAAGAGCAGTGCCACCGGCAGCATCAGGGCGTGGTAGAACCAGATCAGCGGTGCGGTGAGGTCCCCGTTGGCGCCCGGCGCCAGCCACGGCACCGTTACAAAGCTCAGAACCGCGACTATCACGATCCATGCAGTCAGGATTCTGACCATCATGGGCGAGAAGTCAAAGAGCTTGGCGCGAGAGATGCGATCTACTCCGACTTCACTTGGCGGCGTGATACTCGTCATGGCTTACCCCTCCTGCTGCTTGGTTACTAGTCATTGGCCATGGAGACTTGGGGCCTGAACTCGCCTCACACCGCGCAGCCGACTGCTGCAAGGAGTACGAGGACGAGATAGACCGAGACCCCACGAATGAAGAGCGACGCCAGTTGTTCGTGCCACGGCAGGAGGACGGCTCCAGCCGCAGTGAACAGGGAGAGGACCCCGACGGACACTGCCAGCCATCCCGCCGCCGGCCCGCCCAGGACAACCAGTGACCCAACCGCCAGCACGCCCATCGCAACGGTCGAGACGCACGATGCGATGGCGAGTTGGGAGCGAGGCCACACCACCGCGGCCATCGGGATATTCCCCTTTGCATAGTCGGCGCGATAGCGTAGGGCGATGGCCCAGATGTGCACAGGAACCCAGACCGCCACCATGGCACCGAGCAGCCAGGCAGCCTCTGAGATCGGTTCGCGCACCGCTGCGTAACCGGCCCAGAGAGCCAGTGGCCCAACCCCGGCGCCGAGGACGATGCTCCAAGGCGTAGAGCGCTTGGTGAGCAGGCTGTAGACGACCACATTGTTGATGAGGGCGAATGCAAGGAAGAGGAACGGTATGGCTCCCAGGGCGGCGGCCAGCAACAGCCCCGCACCGGTAAGCACAGCGCCTAGGGCGGCTGCGCTGTGCAAGGGAATCTTCCCACACGGGAGGGGGCGCGCCGCGGTGCGGGGCATGAGAGCGTCTATGTCGCGGTCGAGGATGTTGGTCCAGCACTCGGCCCCCGCGCTCAGGAACGCCACCGCGCCTGCCACGGCAATTACGGGCATGACGGGGAATGGCCCGGAGCGAGCCCAACCGAGCAGAGCTCCGGTGAGGGCGACGAGGACGAATGTCAAGTCGATGTGAGGCTTGACGAACACCAGGTACGTCCGCACTGGAATGCGCGACTTTCCCGGGGAGACAATCTCGGTTCCAACTAGCGCTGGCGAAGGTTCTGCCCGAGCTAGTGCGGGCGCTTGGTCCAAGACCATCGCATTGAACCCAGTTGGTCGCAGGGGTGATTGTTCCACATGAGCTGAGGAGGGGAAGTCAATATCCACGAGACGCGCGGCGCGCGTGAGTGTTCACTGTGGTGGGGAGCCATTGTTCCCTCCTCCTGGCGTCTCGCGGACCGACCTGACTGCGACTGAGATTACCGGCCCTGGTCAATGTGAGCTACCGTGTTTCCACTCACGGCCTACGACAGATCCACTTACGCATTGCCACCGTACCGCCGCCCACGGGCTACCAAGAGGGGGTGGGAACGCCCCCGGCGCCACATCGCGCTGGGCGCAGCCGAGCGCCTTCTCGGCCCTGTTCCGAGCGTTCCCGCGGCCATGGCGGCGAGCGCAGGATGAGGTGGTCACCGCGGTCGTGTCCCGCCCCAAGTCGTGATCGAATTTACCGTCAGGGACGACCACTTGCCGCTCGAGGTCTCCTCGCTGGTCGTGTGAGGACACCCTGGCGTGGATGATGGCGTGCTTGGTGGCGGCGCCCGCCGCGGTGGTGCGGACAGCCGGCCCAGGCAGCTGTCCGGGGCGGAACCACCGCCAGGCGGTCTGGTAGTGAACGCCTTCCAGCTTGGCCCGCTCCGACCACCTCATGTCGACACACTAGCACATGTGCTGGATGATAGGTAGTGAGGTTGTGGGAAGCAGTTGACAACCCCTTGGGGCCCGAGCCGGTGCCCGCTCAGCGCGGTCCTTGCGGTTGGTCAGCTGCTAAGCTGCGACAGGTGCCTTAGCCGGGAGGGATGGCATGGGAAGCGAGGCCGATTGGGGCGGAGCCACTGCCGGGGCGCCGCTTCGTGCGTCGGAGTCGGTGAGGGAGTTGCGCGGGAGCGAGCTGCTGAGCTCGCCGGAACTGAACAAGGATGCGGCCTTCTCCGAACGGGAGCGGGATGCGCTGGGCCTCCGGGGACTGCTCCCATGGCGGGTGCTCACCATCGACCAGCAGGTGGCGCTGGAGATGGAGCACATTCGCCGCAAGAGCGAGGACTTGGAGAAGTACATCGGCTTGGCGGCGCTCCAGGACCGCAACGAATCCCTGTTCTATCGGGTGGTGCTCGACAACTTGGAGGAGCTCGCGCCCATTCTCTACACTCCGACTGTCGGCCAGGCCTGTCTGCAATTCAGCCATGTGCTCCGCCGTCCCCGAGGCCTCTGGATCACCCCGGGTGACATCGACCGGATCCCCGAGCTGCTCCGCAACACGGGCCAATCCGACATCCGCCTGATCGTTGCCACCGACAACGAACGGATTCTGGGGCTGGGTGACCAGGGTGCCGGGGGGATGGGTATTCCAATCGGCAAGCTGGCTCTGTACACAGCCGGAGCGGGTATCCATCCCCGCCTCACCCTGCCGATCTCCCTGGACTGCGGAACGGACAACCCGAGCCTTCTGAACGATCCCCAATATTTCGGCTATCCCAAGCCGCGCCTGCGGGGGCAGGCCTACGAGGCCTTCATTGAAGCCTTTGTAGGTGCCGTGCTGGAGGTCTTCCCGCACGCGTTGCTGCAGTGGGAGGACTTCAAGCAGCACAACGCAATCCAACTGTTGGATCGCTATCGGCACCGTATCGCCAGTTTCAACGACGACGTGCAGGGGACTGCCTCCGCAGTGCTGGGGGGGATTCTGGCTGTGCTTCGGAGGCGCGGAGAGAGGCTCTCGGACCAGCGGATCGTGTTCCTGGGGGCCGGCGCCGCTGGAACTGGGATCGCGCGCCTGGCGGAGGCGGTCATGACCGATGAGGGTGCCACCGCGGCCGAGGTGCGGCGGGCGGTGGTGATGCTCGACGGGAGGGGACTGATCTTCGTGGGCCGAGAAGGTGTCGAGGCTGACAAGCGCCCCTTCGCGTTGCCGCGGAGCGAACTCTCCAGACTGGGCTTCGAGGGGGCTGACAGGTACGACCTGGAGACGGTGGTGAGGCAGGTCGCGCCCACTGTTCTGGTTGGGGTTAGCGGGGTCGGAGGCGGTTTTTCCGAGCGGGTGATCCGGGACATGGCCCGGCTGACCCCGGCACCGATCGTGCTTCCCCTCTCCAATCCCACTGCCCAATCGGAGGCCACGCCGGCGGATGTTCTGGCCTGGAGTGATGGTCGGGCCATGGTGGCGACCGGCAGTCCCTTCGACCCGGTCATGATCGAAGGGCACGCCCGGATTGTGGGACAGGCCAACAACGTCTTCGTGTTTCCCGGGATCGGGCTGGGGGCGATTGTGGCGCGGGCTCGGGAGGTCACCGATCGCATGTTCCTGGTGGCGGCGACCACGCTGGCCGGGATGGTGTCCTCCGAGCGGCTCGCACAGGGAGCGATGTATCCGCCCATGTCCGATCTCCGATCCATCTCCAGGGCGATCGCCGTGGCGGTGGCCAGGGAGGCTCGGGAGTGCGGCGTGGGCCAGATGCGCAGCGACGAGCGCATCCAGCAGATGGTGGAGGCGTCTATGTGGCAGCCGGTCTACCACTCACTGGTTGAGCCGCACTCACGGTGAGCCAAAGCCAGGCTGAGCCGGTGGCGGGAGGGGTGCGGTTTAGGTGCGGCTCTTTCAAAGGGTCGGGCTCAACCGTCGTCGCGACGCTGACATCGGGCGGTAGTCTCCGGAGCCCTCGAGGCCGGACGGGCGCTGAAGCGGTCCTCAATCTCGGGGCTCTGCTGGCCAACAGCGACTGCGAGGAGTATCGGCGCTTCCACCACCTCCGCGAGAAGGGTCGCATCCGCCGGCCGCTCACCTCCGCAACTCGATTCCAGGCGACAACGATGTCCCTCGAGAGGAGCCGCACCCAATTCAAACTGACCCACTATCGACCCGAGACGGCAGCGCCGATCTGGCTCCGCATACCGGGCCACCCGTCGCCACCTCAAAGGTATCCAGTCGTACCGGAAGTCTCTGGGCAGGCATTGTCGGGTGACTCGGCCCCGTACCTGAGCCACCAGACCTCCCCAGTTCAGAACGTGAGCCGTCGCGCGGACGCGACGCCAGCGACCAGTCGACGCAGATGGCGGTCCGCAGCTGGGGTCAAGAGGGGGCCAGCCAGCTGATCTCGGGTTCACGGTGAGTCAGTGCTGGTGCCCCCGGCAGGACTTGAACCTGCGACACGCGGTTTAGGAAACCGCTGCTCTATCCCCTGAGCTACGAGGGCGTTATGGTCCGTTTGATCTCAATCGGAGGCCTGTCGACGATCCGGAGTCTCTGCCCCTGATCCAACCCAGTGGGCCGGAACATCCTGCAGCACGGCCCCCACGGCATCGGCCGTCTCTTCGCGCATATCTGTGGCCACATGAGGGTAACCGACTTTCCGCAGGTGGGACAGGTGAAATCGCAGGAGCTGAGCTCGCCACCGCCATCCGCGCTGCGTTCGATCTCGACTGACGCCCACTCCTGATCGTCGGTCGGCTCCGCTGGGGTGGGTCCGTCCAGGCAGGGCCGACGGGACCAACAACCTTCCCGGCTGCTCCGAGATGTGCCACGAGTCCAGTTGCGCGCGGGCTGGTGGGGAAAATGGTTCAGCCGAGGCGTTGGCGACTTCGAGTCCGGGTTGGGCTCTCAGTCATCGTCAGCCGGGAGTGGGGGCATGGGTCGCCGGAGGTCGGCAACCAGGGCCCTGATCCCCCCGGGTGGATTTCAGGGACGTCAGTGGACTCGGTCGCGCCCCTTCGTGATCACAGACGGGCATCTCGGCACGCTGTCAGACACCGAATAAGGGACTTGAGGAACCGCTGCTCCGTCCCCTGAGCTACGAGGGCTGGGGGTCAGTTCGATCTCAATTTGATAGCTGTCGCCAGTGCGGAGGCTGCGCTACCGGTCCGGATCCGCCGGGCTGGATCGTCTCCCAGCCCAGCCCCGGTGCCAGCGGGCGCGTCATTGCGCACTGCCATGGCTACATGAGGGTGACGAACCGGGGCGGTGGACAGAGCTGGAGTGGCGACGAGGATGCCACGAGTTCCCCCCGTCGCTCCCGGAGTTCGCCCGCCAATCCAGTCCCGGACGCGACCGGGGGCTGGTGGCCAGGGAGAGCACCAGGGCAGTTCACCAAATGAGAAGGCAGAAAGGCAGACCCACAATGGTAGAATGCGGCCAATGAGCCTGAACATCAAGAACCAGGAAGCGGCAGCCCTGGCGCGCCAACTGGCCGCGACCACTGGCGAGAGCGTCACCCGCGCCGTGACCGTCGCGGTCCGGGAGCGTCTCGCGCGGGTACGGCATGAGGACGAAGGTGTCGTGGCCGAGCGGACCTCCAGAATGCGCGAGATCGCCGGGGACGCCGCCAGCCGGTGGGTGGAGCCGTACCGCAGTGCCGACCATGGCCACCTGCTCTACGACGAGGCCGGCTTGCCGCGTTGATCGTCGACACCTCGGCAATCGTCGCCATCCTGCGCGGGGAGCCCGACGCCGATCGGTACATCGAAGCCATCGGTGAGGCGGCCCAACCGCTGATCTCAGCAGGAACCTACATCGAGACCGCCATCGTGGTCGACGCTAACCGTGATCCAGTGCTCAGTGGTCGACTCGACGACTTGCTGGCGGCGGGGCAAGTCCAAGTCGAACCGGTGACCAAGAGACATGCTGAGATCGCTCGCCAGGCCTACCGTGACTTCGGAAAGGGGAGCGGCCATTCCGCTGGGCTCAACCTTGGAGACTGTTTCGCCTACGCGTTGGCCCGTGCCACCGGCGAGCCGTTGCTGTTCAAGGGTGATGACTTCGGCCACACCGATGTAGAGTCCGTTCTGGAGCAGACGACGCAGGGTCGCTGAGTGGGGAGCAGTGGGCTGCGGCGATCGCCTCTGCGGGTCCGTTCCGGCGGCTACGAGGACGCTCCGACGAAACCAGATGTTGGCCGCCGAACCACCGATGAGCTCTCCGCAAGTGCCGACCGTGGGGAGGAGCAAGGCCTGCCAAGGGTTTCCCCCCGGCCCCGGTGCTGGCCGACCGATCTTCTGAAGGTTCCGGCCGCCAGGGGCGGGTCAGCCGGTCGGCGACTGGCTTGGCGGCCAGGATCGGCCCGTCGTGCCCTGGACCTCAGACGATGGTGACCCCAGCGGCCGCCAGCTCAACCAGGGCGCGACGGCCGTCCCCCTCCTGCAGATCCACGGCGCTGGTCGCGTCGGTAACGAGACTGGTCTGGAAGCCGGCCACAACCGCGTCGAGCGCCGTCGCTCTTACGCAGACGTCGAGTGCCAGACCGACCACGAACACCTCCGACACCCCCCCGCGCGAGAGCAGAGGAGCGAGGTCGGTGGGCGCGATCTCACCGGTCGCGAGGTGGCGAACCCCGAAGCCGGAGTATCCGTCGTCTTGATCCTCGCCCTTGTGCACGATCGCGACCGGCTTGGGCAGCAGGGGGTGAAGCTCGGCCCCCCAGGTGCCCTCGACGCAATGCCTGGGCCAGACGCCGCCGAATTCCCTGAAGTGGGGTGTGACGGCGGGATGCCAGTCCTGGGTGCACACCACCAACGCCTTCATCGCGGCCGCCCTCCGCATCAGGGTGGCGACTTTCGTGGCGACCCTGTCCCCACCGGGGACGAACAGCGACCCGGCGGGGTCCGCGAAGTCATTCTGGACGTCCACCACGAGCAGGGCTGACGTGCGATGGAAACGAGGCTCGCCGCTCACTTCAAGATCCTCACCCGCGCATCTCCCGCTGGCCGTGGACTTCAAACTGGGACCGCCCGCCCGATGACTCCGGGGCCAGTCTCCGAGCCGGTCCGCAACCGGGCCTGCCGGACACTTCAAGATATCGCCTGACGGCAGCGGCTGCGTCGCCTGGGGATCAGGCCCTGAGATGACATGGGTGATGGGCCGTCCCCCTCGGTGCCCCGCCGCGAGGCGGGCTCACAATCTATGTTCGGCCTCGACATGGCTGACCTTCGCTTGGGAGCCCTGTCGATGGGCCAGGCCCTAAGCTCTTGGAGGTGAGCAGAGGCCAGGACCACGATATGGAGCCGCCCGTGCCTCTGAATCGTGGTCCCCGCAGGTCCCTTCGGAGCGTGCGTGGTCCGAGCCGGCTGGTTGCCCAGCTGACCCTCCAATCGGTCGCACGGTGGCAAGAGTCGCCACCCTTGCGCAACTCCTTCACCGTCTGGGCTGGTCTGGGTCTGTTCCTCACGGTCGGCTCCGGTCTCAGCTCGGGCTGGCTCGGCCACGCCATCGGCCTTGGGATCGGCCTTGGGGCTGGCTGGTGGGCGCTGACCACGGCCTTTCTGTTCGTCGCTCTGGATCTGGCCAGGAGCTACCCCAGCAACCAGCCATTGGAGCGGCTCGGCGTTCCCAACGGGCTCACCTTGGTGAGGGCCTACATGGCCCTTCCCGTCCTCTTGTACGCAGCCTTACCGTCCCAGTATCTCGCCCGCGATCTCTTCCTCTCCATCGCCGCGCCGATCGCCCTCCTGGACGCGGCGGACGGCTGGGTCGCCCGCTCCGTGGGCCCGGTGACCGTACTTGGTCGGGCCCTGGACCCGATCATGGATGCGACCTTCTTCTCCCTGAGCGCGGTGGCCTGCCTGATCCTCGGCTTCGTGCCGCTCTGGCTGGCTCTGCTGGTGCTGGCGAGGTTCGGAATCCCCGCCCTGGGATTCCTGGTCCTGTACCCCTGGCTCCCGCGGCGCCCCGCCATGGTGGCCACGCGCTTTGGCAAGGTGAACACCTTCGCCAGCGGCGTCTGCCTGGGCGGCTCCTCTTTGCTAGTGCTGGCGGGGGCTCCGACGCTCGTCTTCGACCTGGTCTTGGGGGCGGTGCTGGCGGCGACCGCCGTGGGTCAGATCCTGACGCTGGCCCGCCGCAGCCTGGTGGAACTGCGGGCCAGGGCCTGAGACCAACGTCGGTCGCCTGCGATCGCCCATGCCTGCGGGGCGGCTGCGGCCGAGCCTGGAGGCGAGTAGTCCGCGCCTCTGGGCGTGACAGCTCTCCGGCCCTTGCATTTTCGGCTGAGCTCTGCAGTCAGCCAAAGTGGACTCAGCTGCGGGAGAGGTCCGGGATCGTCTCGGGGGCCACCAGCCAGTGCAGGGTGGCGTAGAGGATCCGCAGGCTACCCTCCAGGTTGCCCACCTGGAAGAGCCTGCGGTAGGCGTGCTTGACGGTGACCTCGGCCAGATGAACCAGCCCACCGAAGGCCGCGAACGGGAGCAGTTGGAAGTCGACGAACAGGGCCATGGCGGCCGCCGTGGCCACCGGCACGTGGAACTGCACCAGCAGAAAGACGAGAAGCCCCTCCCGCAGGCCGATGCCGTTGGCGGAGATGGGGATGAAGGTGACCAGAAGAGCCACCGGCAGCGCCAACGCGAACACCCCCCAGGAGATGTCGTAGCCGAGGGCACGGCTGAAGGCCTCCATCGAGAGCAGGTTCATGCCCCAGCCGATGCCGCCCGCCAGAATCGAGAGCAGCAATGCCGTGGGGGCGCCGCGATACCGTCCCAGGGAGCGCAGAAAGATGGCGAAGCGCTCGGTCATCTGATGGGTACGCCAGGATCTCCGCTCAAGCTCGCGACCGCGGATCCGCGCGAACAGGTGCTCCGCCGCCAGGGCCAGGGCCCAGGCGACCAGCATCAGGCCACTGAACAGCGCGAACCCGACCACATCGGTGGTGTGAAAGACGGTGCTGATCACGACCGCCCCGCCCAGCCCCCAGAGGGCCATGCCCAGGGTGCCCGCCATCCGGCTGCCCACCAGGGATGCGATCACGGGGCCGTGGCCCACCTTGCGGCCGACCTGCACCGCCCTGACGGCGTCGCTCCCGATCCCCGCGGGCAGCACCTGATTGATGAAGAGACCCTTCATATACCAGTCACCCAGGTAGTGCCAGCCCACCCTGATGCCCGCGCCTCGGAGGAGCACCCCCCATTCCAAGATGCTGGCCAGGACCGAGAGCCCCGCCAGCGCCATCGCCAGCAGTGCCCACTGGCCCTGCAGGTGCCCGAACTGGGCGAGAGCGGCCCCCACGTTGACCGAGTGAGCGAAGATGCCGACCGCCAGCAGAGTGACCGCCACCCTCGCGGCGGGGTGCCGGAAGATCCCCAGCAGCGGGCCGATCACGTGATGGAGGGGCCCATTACCCACGCCGAGAGCATACGTCATCGTGCTCGGCGCGGCGGAGTTCGTGAGCGCTTCGTCGCCAGACGGTTGCGGACCGGATACGATCCGAACTCGTGAGCTCAGCCTTGATTCTGGACGGCCGTCCCGCTGGGGTCCCTCCCGGGTTGCCAACAGTTGCCGGCCTCGTTGGTCAGTCACGGCCATTCGGGGAGCGGCCCTGGCTGGGGATCAGAGCAGGCAGCCCAAACCTGTGTCCCCAGGTGGCTGAAGCACCGTGAGCGACGAGGTCACAGTCGAGGCCGGGGTCGCCGACCCTGGGGTCTTCCCGCCGCTCTTAGCCCTGGGGGAGGAGCGGTCCACCGCCATGCGCGAGGTCTACCGGCGGGTGATGGTCCGGGGCGAGCCGTGGTTCACAGCGGGTCTGGGTGGGGTCAGAGGCGAGCTG
>JAKAWF010000081.1 GCA_021817025.1 bacterium | reverse complement strand
CTCCTCTTGCCCCAGCCCGCCCTGAACGGTCAGGCTGAGGGCTCCGAGCCGTCAGTGGGTGAGCACTAGTCTGGGCCACGGAAACTTCACCGAAACACGCTCACCGGGCCACCCCGCCCTTGCCCCAGCCCAAGCGGGAAGCCCCTGAAGCATAAGGCTTTCCGGCGCCTGTCGTTGGTTCGAGGGTTGGGTCTACGTTGGGCAGCGAGGACGGATCAGCTCCGGCCAGGTGGCGATCCGCGATGCCACCAGGGCTCTGGTGCAGATCGACGCCCACCGCTTCTTCCACGTCCAGGTGCAGGGTGAGGTGCTCGACGTGGAAGAGAACCAAGAGCATCTGGAGCGCGAGGCGCGACTTGACGGAGTGTTCATTCTGCAGAGCAGCGCTGCGGACCTGGACCCCCTGGCGATCGTGACCGCCTACAAGCAACTGCTCTGGGTGGAGCGTGCCTTCCGCACCTTGAAGAGCTTCTTGCGGGTGCGGCCGGTGTACCACTTCACCGAGCGGCGCATCCGGGCCTACATCTTCCTCTGCGTTCTGGGCTACCTGATGGAGAACCACCTGCGCCAGCGGTTGCTCCAGGCCGGCTCTCCCTACAGCGCCCGGGCGGCGCTCGAGGTGCTGGAGCCACTTCGTGTGGTCACCTACGACCTCCCCGGCGTCCCGGTCCCGATCCGGGCCTGTACCCGGCCCAACCCCGAAGTGCTGGCCGTGGCCTCGGCCCTGGGCTACACCGTACCCGCCCGGCTACCCCGGACCGCCGCAGCCTGACCCGGCCCCAGCACGTTCCAACTCGATGTTGTGACACGACCAGCCAAGTTTGATCTCACTTCAGCCGCTCCGTGTCAAAGTCGGGCTGAAGCGTAAGGTGGCTGGCTTCCCGCTCAAGCGAACCGAGCACCACCCCTGCCCATGACCCCCGCTCCCGGCCGGCGCTCAAGTGCGACTCCTGGGGACTTATAGAAACGGTATTGCGTTTATGGCTAAGGGCACCCTCGCCAGCTGCCGCCGCATGCCTGGCAATCGGCGAGAAGATCGCGTCCCAGGTCACCCTCGAGGGTGACTGGCCCCAGCGCTGATGTCGAGAGCGAGGATCTGGGCCAAGCGCTCGCCAGCCTTCAGGCGCCGCAAATAACCGTCCTCGCGCTCAGCCAGAGCCAGGGCCTCCTCGCGGACCTCTACCCACAATTCCGCCGGCACCACCGCAACACCATCGCGATCGGCGATCACCTGATCTCCAGGCTGCACAAGGACACCCCCCACCGCCACCGGCTCACCGACCGACACCAGGCTGGTCTTGGTGCACTGCCCCGGGGCTGCCCCGGCGCAGACGATCGGCAAGCCCAGCCGGTCCAGATCGGCCAAATCACGCACCGTGCCAGCCACCACCAGACCACCCAGTCCGCGTGCCACCGCATCTGTAGCCATCAGCTCACCGAAGAGACCAAAGGTCGAAGTCCCACCTCCATCCCCGATCAGGACGCTGCCCGGTTTCGCACCGTAGAGGGCGGCATGGATGGCGAGGTTGTCGTTTGGGCTGCAGGCGAAGGTGGCAGCGGGACCGCACAGCTGCGGCCTCCCCAGGAAGAGGTTCAGGCCTCTGATGGTCCGCACCCGGTCGCCCCCCGCCTGGACCACCCAGGGGGTGGTTAGATCCCTTGACTCAACCGCGTTTGGATTCCCGTGTTGTGAACTCACGCCAATTGACCTCCGAGGTGGGTGTTGGTGGCCGGATCAACGCTCCGTGGCGCTGGCTCCCGCACCACCGGATTGCTCAGGGTGGCCAGCCTCCCAAGACGGCACTCCACCACGTCCCCGTCCTGAAGAACGACCGCACCTGGGGTGCCGGTGGAGATGATATCGCCCGGGAAGAGCGGCATCACCTGGCTGTGAAAGCTGATCAGCGTCGCCACGGAGAAGATCA
Source organism: bacterium (assembly GCA_021817025.1). The sequence goes on along the minus strand of JAKAWF010000081.1, from coordinate 10,796 downwards.
TGTTGCCGACCACGTTGGTGCGCAGGGCCTGGCCGTTCAGGACGGTGCTGACCTCGATCGCCGCCAGCGACTCGTACTCCGCCAGCACCGCCGCCAGGGGAATGATCGTCGGTCCGAATGAGAAGAACGTGGGAAAGTTCTTGGCCCGGGTGAGGTAGCGCGGGTTGCGCCTAAGAATATCCTCGGCGGTCTGGTCCAAGATCGGGCAGACGCCGAAGACGTAGCCGAGCGCATCCTCCTCGGAGACGTTCCGACAGTGTCGACCGATGACGATCCCGAGCTCCGCCTCGGCGGTGACACGCTGGCTCTGCCAGGGAAGGATGATCTGATCTCCGGGGCCAATGATGGTGTGGTCGGCCTTGATGAAGGACGCTGGCTGGTCTGGCATCGGCGCCGACAGGTCCTCGGCGTGATCCTGGTAGTTGAGCCCAATACCCCAAATCTTCCGGGGGTGCCGGTAGGGTGGTCCCATGGCGCCTGAGACCAAGTGCGGCCCCTGCTGGCCGGCCCCTGCGAGGGCCGCGCTCAGGCGGCCGTAGTGTCCCTCCGACAGCAGGCTCATGGCATCCCCTCCGAACTCGGGGTCCAGATCTCGGACCAGGATCGCGCCGGCCCGCTCGGTGACCAGCACGGGCAGCTCGACGGACCCCTGAAGCAGCGATCCAATTTCTGGCTGATCAGAAGCCACGGGCCAGCCCTCCGTCCACGCGGATCTGTTCACCGGTCACGTAGGAGGCCAGCTCCGAGCATAGAAAGCAGGCGACCGCTGCAAACTCCCCAGGGCTGCCATACCGTCCGATCGGAATCGACTGCTCCGACCGCTGGCGCGCGAGGGTTGCGGTGATCCCCTGCCGCTCGGCTCGGATTCGGTCGAGAGCGGCCACTCGCTCGGTGTCGATCCTGCCTGGCAGGACCATGTTGACAGTCACGCCCTCCGCCGCGACCTCACCCGAGAGAGTCTTGAGGTACGCTGCCAGAGCACCTCTGGCCATATTGGAGATGACCAAGTCCGCCAGTGGCTCTTGCACGCCGCTGGACCCGATCCCCAGCACCCGCCCCCAGCCCTGGGACCGCATGTCCGGCAGGAAACGCTCCACCAGTTGAACTTGCCTTACGAGCAGAGTGTCCAGCCCCGACATCAGCAGCGGCTCGGAGAGCCCGGCGGCGGTGGCTGGCGGAGGGCCGCCGGTGTTCAATACCAGTATGTCGACCCGGCCGAAGGCTTTCTCGGCGGCCTCCGCCACCGCTTCGATCGAAGCGGGATCAGCCATGTCCAGCGCCAGTCCGATGGCGCTGGACAGCTTGCTGGCGACCTGCGCCGCCAAGAGCTGGCGGCGGCCCCCGATAACGACGTTGGCGCCCTCGCCTCCCAGGGCAATGGCTACGGCCTCTCCTAGTCCTGAGGTAGACCCCGCCACCAGGGCGGTGTGTCCGGCCAGTCTCAGGTCCACCTCAGGGTCTCCAGGGGGGTTCTGCAGGGCAGGGGCAGTCGGTGACCGGCGATCTCACCACAGCAAGAACCTCCAGGGATTTTTGAAGACCAGCCTCTCGATGGCGGCGGCACTCAGGCCCACCGCCTCAAGACGCGGGCTAAAATCGGTGATAATGCCGGCGTAGCCCGGGGCTCCCGCTCCCCGGTAGCGCTCCGTCGTGGCTATGTCCATGGACAGCAGCACCCGGTCAAGGTACCCGTCCCGCTCCAGCCCGACGAGCAGCCGGCACCGCACCTCGTCCGACTGGAGGGCGACCAAGCCCACGCGATCGAATCCGAGCCAGGCGCCACGATCGATGATGGCGCGGTGAGCGGCGCCGTCATCCAGACAGTCCATGTGGCCGATGACGACCCTGCCAAGGTCGGCGCCTGCCTCGACCAGCAGGTCCAGCTGAGTCGACCAGCCCGCTCCCTCAGGCGTGTGCGTCAGCAAAGGCGCTCCCGTCTGAGCCTGGGCGATCGCGGCAGCCCGCATCACCTTGACCTCATCCGGACTGGGAATCTCCGTGGTAAACCCGATTTCGGCGATGGCCCCGGCCCGAATGGTGCCGGCTTCGAATCCCGTAGCTAGGTCGCTCACCATGGCGGCGGCGAGCTCATCGGCCGAGCCGGCGGCCACCTCGGGGGGGAAGAAGCCCTGGCGGTAGTGCCCGGTGGAGGCCACGATCGCCACATCGCTGGCGAGCGAGCAGCGCTGCAGGAACTGGGGATTCCGCCAGTGTCCGCTGTTGCCAGTATCGACGATTAGCGCCACGCCTGCGGCTCGAGCGGCCGCCAGTTCGGCGACGGCCACCGCCTGGTCGGCCAGTAGGAAGGTCGGGCCGGACCGGGCGGAGAGGTCTGAGCTGACGTGCTCGTGAATCAGGGCTGCGCCTGGCAACTCCCCGACATCGCCCAGCACGGTGCGGACGAGACCCCGGGGAATGATCCGTGCGTGGGCGGTCGGCGACCCCGTCACCGCGGTTGCCTCTGCCGTTGCCCGTCCCGTGGCCGACCGCAGCCCCTATGCACCTTCGCCACCCAGCAGCCGCCAGGGGTTGCGGCGGCAGAGCCGGTCCAGGCTAGTCTGGTCGACACCTACCTCCAGCAGCTGGGGGAAGAGCTCGGTGAGGATCGCGGTATACCCGGGTGCGCCTTCGGAGTGAAGCCGGCTGGTGCTCGCGATGTCATGGGACAGCACCACCCGATCCAGGTACCCATCCCTGATCAGGTCGGCGAGACGAGCCACCCGCACCTCGTCCGCCTGCCAGCGCAGGGAGTTGATCCGATCGAATCCAAGCCAAGCGCCAGCCTCGATGATGGCGCGGTGGGCGGCACCGTCGTCCAGACAGTCCATGTGGCCGATCACCACTCGGTCCAGATCGGCCCCACCCTCCGCCAAGAGATCCAGCTGCAGCTGCCACCCCAATCCTTCGGCAGTGTGGGTCATCAGCGGCACTCCGGTCTCCCGCTGGGCCATCGCCGCGGCCAGAAACACCTTGCGCTCTCCCGGGGTGGGCGACTCGCCCGTCATCCCTATCTCACCGATGGCCCCTGCCCGGATTCCAGAGTCGCCGATCCCCAGGCGCACGTCCGCAACCATGCCAGCGGCCAACTCTTCAACTGAGGCCGAGGCCACGTACTCCGGAAAGAAGCCCTCTCTGTAGTGTCCCGTGGATGCCACCAGCCTGACCCCGGAGGCGATCGAGACTCGCCTCAAGAACTCGGGGTCACGGCCGTGGCCCGAGTTGCCGCAATCGACCATCAGAGTGACCCCGTCCCGGTGGGCCGCCGCCAGTTCCGCCGTCATCATGGACTCGTTCCGGAAGACGTAGCTGGGACCAAAGGATGCACTTAGGTCACAGCTGACATGCTCATGGATCAGAGCTATCCCCTCCATGGCGTCGCGCAAGAGTTCCCCGGTGACGGTCTCTAGCACCGGGCTCACTTTGGCCGCCTGGCCAGGCGGCCACCCCCGATGGCGACTGACCCCACGGAAACTCCCCCGCGGACCTTGGGCATCACGCTTCGCCTCCCGCTTCCGATCTCAGGGCAGTGCCCACTTGCGTCGCCCGCCAACCCGACGTGCCCTGGAGCAGGCTCAGGGCGGCGACGGTCCGGTCCGCGCCGAGTACCGGTGTTCCTGAAACCATGAACTTCTCCTCAAGATGTGCCGCGGTGAGCCGCCGAGCCGGAGCGCCGTAGGGCTCGGCCACATCCACCCCCAGACGCCGGCCCCCTTCCAGCTCCACCTCCAGCCTGATTGCAGCGTCCTCCAGACTCGGATCCGCACTGACCTGCACCACCTGCTCTGCCAGGCGATTCACATCGGCTTCTGCGATTCGCTCCCCGGTGAACTGCGCCAGCCAGCAGGCGCGATCCAGCAGCACCACTGCGCCGATGTAGCGTGCGGACAGTCGCGCCGTAAACGGCTCCCCCCACCCCTGCTGCCCATGCATCGAGAACGCTGCCGGCGACATGGTGATCGCCAGCCGGCGCACCGTCGGGGCCCCGACATCCGACTGGGCCAGAAGTTCGAAGAGGCCGGTGACCAGAGACTGGACGTAGGTCCCTCCAGGCCATCGGCGCAGCGAGATTCGCTCCAGTTCGAAGCGCTGGCCGAGATCGGCCACCAGTTGCGTGACGTCGCCCCCGTCGGAGTACACCCGCAGGAAGCCTCCGTCGGCGTTCTGGAGAAACGTGTGCGAGGCTCGCAGGCCTTGTGCCGCCAGCTCGGCCGCCAACAGCCCGGCCAATGCCCCGTGGGTCTGATGGAATTTGACCCCCGGGGTGGCCCACTGGGAGTAGGTGCCACTGGCCTGACTGGAGGCCAGCGACAGGGCCGTGATCATCTCCCCCACGCCGACGCCCAGGAGCCTGGCGACTGCTGCGGCTGCTCCGAAGGGGCCAGCTACCCCGGGAGCGTGCCAGCCCCGTTCCCGGGAGACCTTGGGCTTGAGAGACATCGCGACCCGAGTGGCCACCTCCAAGCCCACCGCGACCGCCGCCAGGGTCTCCTCGTCGGTGCGATCCATGAACTCGGCCGTAGCCAGGGCGGCCGGCACCACGCTGGGTCCGACGTGGCATTGGGTCTCGCGGTGCACATCGCACACCGTCGCTGCCGTCACCAGATAAGCACCCACCATGGTGGCGCCGTACAGAGATGCGGTCCGACCCCCGATCACTGAGCAAGGGCCAGCGCCGGCTAGCTGGCCGGCCGCGCCCCGGACCGCGTCCACCTCCCCGATCGCCACTCCCGCCAAGGCCGAGCCCAAGCTGTCCATGAAAAACTCGCGCACAAAACGCTGAGTGGAGGGCGGGATGTCACCCCACTCGGTGGCCGCGGCCCACTCCGCCAACTCGCTCTCCGCTCCGCCGTTGAATATCAAGCTATTTCCCCTCACTGTCGGCCAAATCGATCCGCTCCTACCACCGCGCGGCGGGGACGGACTGGACGGCCCCTGGCTTGGCCCAGCCCGCCCCCAGGGGCGCTACTTGGTGGCCTTCGCCAACTGAGTCGCGGTCAAGGTCGTGACGGTGGTGTAGTTGGTCCCGGCCGGATTGACGCGCACGATGATGAAGGGCCCAAAAACGTTGTGATACTTGTTGAAGTAGAAGGGGCCGCTGGCACCGATGTAGGTGATCCGCTTACCGGCCTTCAGGGCAGCCACGCCCTCTTTGAAGTTGTAGACCGGATAGCCCCCAGGAGCCGTAATCTTGGGCAGGGCTGCGTTGATTGCGGGCCCATTGGTGCTATTGGCCTCGACCATCGCCAAAGCAGCCAGGATGATACCGTCGTATCCGTAGGAGGCGTTGGGGTCGGGGGCGCTGTGGGCGGTGACCTTGACCGCCGCGTTGAAGAAGCCGACCGCCGGGCTATTGTACAGCCCGCCCTCGGCGTCCACCAGGACCTTGCGCATCACCGACGCTCCCACTGCCTGAATCATGGTGGTACCGATCATGTCGTCAGTGCCGATGAAGGGGGTCGTGAGTGGCCCCAGCGACTCGAAGTTGCGGAAGACCACGGCAGCGGTGCCGGGGTCCATCTCGGCGAAGATTACCTGGGGGTGAAGCTGCTCCACGGTGGCCACCTCCGAGCTGTAGGAGGTGAGATCCGGCTGCAGAGGAATTATCTTCAGCATGGTGCCGCCGAGCTTGGAGAAGTAGTGGACAACCTCATTCTGCAGGCCCTGCTGGACGGCGCCGGTGGTGAACATTGCGACTGCAGTGTGGTATCCCTGGGTCTTGGCGTAGAGCGACATCGCCACCGCCAGCTGGGAATCAGATGGGGTCACCCGCCACACATAGGGGTTGGAGTTGTTGTCGAAGTAAGTGTCCCCGCCCGGCACGAAGAAGGGAATGTGGTTGTTGGCGAAGAGGGGGGCCACCGCCTGGGCGCCAGCGCCCGCCTCGCCCACCTCCACCGTCACCTTGTTAACGCCAATCAGTTTCTGGGCTACCGGGACCGCGTCCACCGGGTCGGAGTTGTCACTCTCAGGGATCAGGTTGAACTTCCGACCGAGCACTCCCCCGCCGTGGTTTACCTCGTAGACCCCGGCCTCCATTCCCTGGAGCACGCCCGTCCCGAAGGGTGCCTTGAGCCCAGTTAGAAGTGTCTCGCCCCCAATCGCAATCGGGGTCTTGGGCCCAGTCGAACTGGCGCCGCCACAGCCGGTCACGCCCAGTGCCAGTAGCGCGCCGACACCCATTGTCAACATCCGTCGCCGCCTAGCTATCCACCGCATCATGAGCTCCTTTCAGTTCCAACGGGTTGACGCACCGTGCCCCCGGTCTCCTGGGGACGGCTTCCCAAAACTCGGACCGCACCTGATTCACGCCGTGGTCAGTGGCGACCGATGTACAGGCTCACCAGTTCTTGGTCGGTGAGCAGTTCCGCGCATGGGCCCGCCCTCTTTATCTCGCCGGCGACCAGGATGTAGCCATGATTGCCTGACTCCAGCGCGGCGCGGGTGTTTTGCTCCACCACCAAGAGTCCAACCCCCGCGTCGCGGAGCCTGATCAGCTGCCCCCAAACCACCGCCTGGAAACGCGGCGAGAGGCCCGCTGTGGGCTCATCGACCAGCAATACCTTGGGATTGGCCATCAGCGCGCGGCCCAGGGCCAGCATGCCCCGCTGGCCACCGCTGAGCGTACGGGCAGGCTTTCCGGCGGCCGCGTGGAGATCGGGGAAAAGGGTGTACACGTAGTCCAGGCGGGCGTTGATGGTCGCCCGCGCCGTCATGCCGCCCACGCGCAGGTTCTCCCTCACCGTGAGGGCCGAGAAGACGTTGTCAACCTGAGGGACATAGCCGACTCCGACCGCGGCCTTCTGTTCTGGACGTAAGGCTGTGATGTCTCGATCCACGTCCCCACTCAGCAGCACCTGCCCTCGGAGCGGCCTAAGCACCCCCGCAATCCCCTTGAGCAGGGTCGACTTTCCGCTGCCGTTAGGCCCCACAAGGACGGTCAGTTCGCCTGCTTTGACGCTGATGCCGGCGCCCTTGACGACTGGCGCCGCCGAATAGCCCACGTCAAGTCCAACCGCCTCCAAGGCGTTGCTACTCATGAGCTGGTGGCCCGATGAGGCTAGCCCCGAGGTAAGCCTCCGCGAAGAATTCACTGGCGGCGATCTCAGCCACGGTGCCGCGGACGGCAATCTTGCCGAGGGCCATGCCCATGACATCCTCACAGAGATCCTCGACAACATGGAGATTGTGCTCCACAAGAAGCAGCGTGACCCCGTGCTGAGCGAGCCGCCGGATCCCCTCCACCACCTCATCCGCCATCACCGGGTTGACCCCGGCCAGGGGCTCGTCGAGCATGGCCAGGATCGCGTTGCTCATCATGACCCTGCCGAACTCCAGCAAACGGGCCTGGCCGCCGCTGAGTGACGCCGCCGGCGCGTCGCGCAAGGGCCAGAGCTTGAACAGGTCGAGGATCTCTGCGGCCCGCGCCTGATCGTCCGCCTCCGCCGCCCGCAGCGCGCGATAGGCGAAGAGTGTGCGCCAGACATCGTTTCGCCCCTTGTCAGGGGCGGCGGCCAGCAGGTTCTCGGCCACCGACAGATGCGGCCACAGCCTGGCCGCTTGAAAGGTCCGCACCAGGCCGGCCCGAGCCCGGCGATCCGGCGTCCAGCGGCTGATGTCCACTCCCTCAAAGAGGACAACCCCGCTGTCCTGACGCTGGCTACCGGCCAAGATCTCGATCAGAGTGCTCTTGCCGCTGCCGTTGGGGCCGATGAGTCCGGTCACCGTTCTGGGGGTGAGCGCGAAAGAACAGCCCGCGACCGCCTCCACCCCGCCGAAGGCCTTGACCAGACCAGAAGCGCTGAGGGTCCCGGTACGGGCGACACCTGAACTGGTAACGGGCATCTCAGCGGCCCTCCGCCGAGGTGACCGGGGCCGACCGGAACCGCTCCGGCAACTTGACCACCCGTTCCGGAAATAGGCCCCGTGGCCGCCAGCGCAGGACCAGGATGAGCAGCAGGTTCACCAGCATCACCTGGACGACGGGGATGAAACTCGGGTCGCTGGGGATCGCTGGCAACAGTGGCAGCAGTACCTCCAGCCCCTGGTTCACGACCGCCACCACCACGAAGGCGCCCAGCAGGGAGCCCCAGTTGTTCCCCGCGCCGCCGATGAAGACGCAAGTGAGCGCGACGATCGTCTCGCCCACGGCCCACCCCGAGGTGGTGAAGGCGGTGACGTACACCGCGGTGAGGGCGCCGGCAGCGCCGGCGATCATGGCACCGATAACGAAGGCCTTCAGCTTCATCATGTAGATGTTGGTTCCGAACGCGCGGGCCGCCACCTCGTCCTCCCGGATCGCGCGCAGGGTGCGCCCCATCGGTGAGCGCCGGATTCGTTCAGCGAGCAGGAAAACCACCAACGCCACCCCACTGACCAGAAGCAAGAAGGCCAAGTCGAAGAAGGTTGGATCCCACCGACTTCCGAACGGCTGGGGAATATCGATCAGTCCCTGGAATCCGTTGAACAGGGGCCGGAACTGGGCCACGCCCTGGGCGATGGCGGCGGCTGTCACCAGGGTGGCGATCCCGAGGTAGTCCTTGCGCAGCCGCGGCCCCAGGGCAACCAGTCCCAGCACGGCTGCGAGTGCGCCGGCCGCTAGCACCCCCAGCACCATCGCCACCGGGAATGGCCACCGCAGGCCGAGCACGTAGTAGGTGAAGGGAGGCTGGGCAGGCGGCAGCATGACGACCGCCGTGACATAGGCGCCCACCGCCATGAACACGATGTAGGCGAGGTTGAGCATTCCGGTCACCCCGAACTGGATGTTCAAACCCAGGGTCAGGATCACCTGGAAGCCGACATAGGTTAGGACCGTCAGCAGAAAGCCGAACACGTCAGGCCATGCCCGCGCTGGCCTGGGCCCGCAGCAGGCCCCAGGGACGGAAGACCAAGAACACCAGCAACACCAAGAGGGCGAACTCCTCCTTGTAGCCGCTGTTCAGGTAGTAACCGGCGAGCTCGGTGGCCACCCCGATGATCAGCGCGCCCAGCATCGCCCCATGGACCCGTCCGATGCCGCCGATGATGGCGGCGGCGAAGGTTACCAGCAGGAAGTTGAAGCCGATCAGATTGGTGAAGCTACCCAGGGTGGCGGCCAGGCCCACTCCCGCTCCGCCCGCCAAGAGTCCGGTGATCAGCCAGGTCGCACTCACCGTCCTACGGTTGTTGATGCCCGCAATCTGAGCGAGGGTGGGGTTATCGGCGACCGCGCGCTGAGATAGCCCAAAGGACGTGTAGCGCAGGCTGGCATGGACCGTCAGCATCACCACCACGGCCGCCACGATGATCCACACGTCCAGCGGAGTCCACAGGAAGATTCCATAGGAGCTGGCGAGTTCGACGGGCGTGCGCAGCACGACCTCGTTGAGGCCGAAGGCCACCCCGAAAGCGCCCTGGATCAACTGCGAGGCCGCGGCCGTCACCACCACCAGGATCACCAGCTGACTCGTGTGCTTGGTGAACGGCCGCAGGAGTCCCCAGTTGAGGAGGGCCGCCAGCGCGGCCCCGGCGAGCGCCCCCACCAAGGTCTCCAGGAGGAGGTTGGAACTGAAGGCCTGGACGGCGACGGCCGCGAAGGCACCCGCGGTGAGCAGTTCTCCGTGCGCGAAGTTGACGATGTTGGTGACGCTGTACTGGAGGCTGAGGGCCACGGACGATAGCGCCACGAGGGCGGCGGTCACCAGGCCAAACCCCAAGGCATGCCCGAAACCCACCATCTTCACCGCCTCCAGTGGGAGTTCAAGGCCACAGGGCACCGACCGCAGGCACACGAGTTCACACCAAGTCCTCCATGAAACCGAAAGCGTCCTTTAAGCGGCTGCCCCAACGGCGGCAAACAGCGCACACGTCTCTTTGAGTAGAGGTACACAACTCGCCACCACCGCGGACGTGAAGCGCACGATCGGCCCGCTGATTGAAATGGCTCCGGCGAGGTGGCCAGTGTGATCGAAGACCGGCGCGGCCAGGCAGCGCAGGCCCTGGGCGAACTCCTCGTCATCGATCGCGTAACCGCACTCGAGGGCCCGCTCCAACTCCGGCCCCAGGCGATCCAGCAGATCGGCCGCATCGCTACCGCTGGCCCGCCGCAGTAGGCGCAGGCGTTGCTCCACCGGAAGGTGGGCCAGGATGGCCTTGCCCATGGCGGTCCGATGGGGGGGCATGATGTCGCCGATCCTGGCCACCGCCCGCAAGGTCTGCTCGCACTCCTGCCTGGCGATCAGCAGAATGGTCCCGCCGGCCAGCATTCCGAAGCTGACGCTCTCGTTGGTTTCGCGGGACAGGCGACTGACCAGGTCCTGGCAACTGGGAAGGGGCTGGATCCGCTCCATCGCTCTGAGCCCCAGACTCACCAACTGCACGCCGGGGACCAGTGTCCCGTCCGGCCGCCTCCCGCACAGACCAGCGGAGGTAAGCATGGCCACCAGACGGTGGGTGGTGCTCACCGGCAGCCCCACCCTTTGCGCGATGTCCCTGTAGGTGGGATGTCCGGAGTCATCACAGATCGTCTGCAGCACGGCCATCAGCCGGGCGAGGTGTTGCGGCTCCGAGTCTGTTCCACTCAATGAGATGTACGTACCATAATTTGTAACGCGGAGTGTAGACGCTCCACCTGCCTCCGTCAAGCGCCCGCATTGTCACGGCATTGGCTCAGCGAGAATCGCACCGTGGGGCGATCGCTCCCTCGACAAGGAATGACACCGAGGGTCGGCCGCCGGAGACCGGCCGCGAGGGAGCTGGGCCCATGCACATCCGGGAGCGATACGAGCTGGCGGAAGAGCTGAGGGGCTGACCGGGTG
>JAKAWF010000080.1:4237-12892 GCA_021817025.1 bacterium | reverse complement strand
ACTCTTTCTGCCTGGCCTCTGGGTACGGGCGCAAGTACGCGGTCAAGGTGCTGAGGGGACGGCGGCGATTGCCGCTGCGGAAGCGGGTCCCGCGGCAAAGGCGGTACGGCCCAGCCTTCAGGTCCGCGCTCAAGGTCTGCTGGGAGGCCTCCGACTACCTCTGCTCTCAGCGGCTCCAACCCTTCCTTGGGGACCTGGTCCAGATCTTGGAGCGGCATGGCCATCTGACCTGCCTCCTGGCGACCGAGACATTGCTCACCGAGGCCGACATTGCCGCCGTCGAGCATAACCTGAGAGAGCTGTGCCACGTCGTGGTGGGACAGCGCACGAGCCAAACCAAGCCCGGGGCGGTGGGCAAGCGGAGGGAGCCAGACACTCCCGGCACCCCGGAGATCAAACTGGTCTCGCATTGCGGGGGGCGGCGATCGGAAAGCGGCTCTGGAACCCTGCGCGCTACCGCCCCCCGCTGGCTGGACCGAGAGGGTGCCATCACCCCCATCCGCGCCATGGACTCGGCCCGAGGTCGTGCCCAACTCTAACTGGACTCAGAATGGGGGATGCGGGCTAGTCAGCGCTTCAGTAGGGTGCCCCGGTCCCTGGATACCTGAATGTCTAATCCCAGCGGGCCGAACCCCCTTCCTTCTATCCGGGCGTCCCCTAGGTAGGACGGGTGACTCCGACCATGTGTCCACGGGAGTCCACCAACCCTAGGCGAACTCCGAGGGCTGCCGCCACCCGCTGAAGGGCGGACTGAGAAACGTTCGCCTGGCCCCGCTCCAGGCGGCTGATCTCGCTCTGATGAACACTGGCTCGCCTGGCTACTTCAGCCTGACTCCAGCCGCGCTGCTTCCGTAAGGAGACTATCTGGCTAGCGAGACTGTAACTCCGATCGAAGGCCTCATAGAGTTGACGCTCAAGAGCAGTGAACGTCGGCTCTACCGACGCTAGGTAGTCCTCGAAGCTCTCCCCGATTGGGTCCCCTCCGACGTTGCGTACTCGCGCACTGTAACTCATGACCCTTCGATTATGCTTCCGGAGCATAGGTTTGTCAAGCCCCGGTATCCCGGAGCCTCGCCCGAAGTCCATCCCGTGCCTTCTCCGCCAGCTCACGAGCACGCGTGATCTCAGCCCTCTGCCGGTGAGACGACGGATCCCGCCCCTTGTCGTACCCCGAGCAGATTAGGATCACGTGAGGTCCGTAGGTCGTGAAATAGATCCGTAGCAGTAACCTAGCCGCTCCCCGTCCCTCCGTGGTTGCCGTGGCGTCGTCGTCGGCGAGAGGAAACATTGTCTCGATGGTGCCCGCTGGATGGCGGATGCGGAACTCGTACAAGCCGCTTCCAAGATTCTTTCCCCACTCCGTTTCACACACGTCAATCCCGTGGGCCGCAAGCACGCGCTTGATCGCCGCGAGTGCGGCAGCGTACTTCTCGGGCTCACTCTTGCGCAGCTCAACCAGCCATTCTCTGGCCGGCTGCTCGTGAGTGACTAGGTCGCGGTAGAACACAACCTTCCACGCCATGGTCAGAGCGCCTGTGCCTCAGATCCTATCCGGCAACGCAGAGACACCTCCCGAGAGATGGTTCCAGGGAACAAAGTATAAGGTACGTAGCGCGTTGATGCAGGCTCTCTTGACACCCGAGTTGCGGAATGGGACCTGGCAACGTCATGGCCGTGGGTGTTGAAAGACACATCCCTCGGTCCCGTCGACGCGACAGGGGGTCAAAGCTGAGCTCGAGCGTTAGACGAGCAAGCACCCAGGTCGCCCCGGGCTCCTCCACCGGGTGGCCGGGGTCACGAGTTCAGCGTTCTGGCCGCTTGAGATCAAAAAGTGTAATAATGGGGGAACTGCCGTGTAAAGACCAGCCCCAGCCTCTCAGGATTCGCCCAACTCAACGGGCCTTCCGAAAGTCATAAGACCCTCAATGGGAGGGTCTTGCGAATTGGGGGTATCCATTTAGCCGGAGTAAGATTGACCGGTAGTGAGCAGCCCGCGCCCCGGCATCGACTACCCACGCTCCACTGGCGAGTTCCAGTCTTGGTTCCAGACGGACGAGGATTGCTTGGACTACATCGAGTGGTTGCGCTGGCCCCAGGGGTGGAGGTGCTCAAGTTGTGGCGGTGCAGCAGGATGGCGGCTCGGGGATAGCCGGATCATGTGCACCAGCTGCGGCAGCCGCACCTCGGTGACCGCGGGCACGATCTTCGACAAGACGCGCACACCGCTGACCGTCTGGTTCACGGCAGCCTGGTGGTTCGCGACCGGCAAGGATGGGATCTCCGCTCAGAGCCTGAAGCGGACTCTTGAGATCGGCTCGTACCAGACCGCCTGGGCAATGCTACACCGCTTGCGTTCGGTACTGGTGAGGTCTGGCCGTGACCGACTGCGCGGCGTCGTTGAGGTGGATGAGACCTACATCGGCGGTGACGAGCCCGGGTTATCGGGGGGCCGGGCCAAGGGCAAGAAGTCCCTGGTCGCCATTGCCGTCGAGCTCAAGCAGCCAAGAGGGTACGGGCGGTGCCGGATGGCCGTACTGCCAGACGCTTCAAGCGCGACACTTGACGCCTTGGTTCGCGAGAACGTCGAACCCGGCTCCACTGTGATCACAGACGGCTGGCACGGCTATGACCATCTCACTTCGATGGGCTACGTGCACGACCAGCGCAGCCAGCGTGCGGCGCGGGCCCGCGGCGAGGACATCGGCGAGCTACTCCCCGGGGTGCACCGGATCGCGGCTCTTGCCAAGCGTTGGATCCTTGGCACCCACCAAGGTTCGGTGGAGGCCCCGCACTTGGACAGCTACCTCAATGAGTTCGTCTTCAGGTTCAACCGACGCACCTCACGCAGCCGGGGACTGCTCTTCTACCGAGTCCTCGAACTCGCTGTTGATCACGCACCCGTCCGCTACCGGGAACTCATCGCCAGCCAGCACCCCCGCCGGACCCCGTCCAAACCTCCGAGCACCCGAGGACACCCGCCGACCCTGGACCGCCCGTCTGCGGGCCGTCCGTGGCGGTTCGGCCAGCCCCTCAGCTCCCACTCCGGCTAAATGGATACCCCCAAAGGAGCCTTATCAGGGGCTCCTGCGGTGTACTCCACCTGATCTCCTGCCGCGAGGCTCAAGGCTACTGCGGCACGTGACCGTGCATGTAGGTGACTTTTTGAGGAGCCCACGGGATGGGCTACCCACCGGTGCGGGTCGGGGGCATACTGGACGCATGGCGGAGCAACCGGTAAGGCGGCGACGAGCCGGGCGGATCATCTTGGTGGACGAGTCCGGGCGATTCCTGCTCTTTCGTGGGGGCGATCCGGCTCGACCCGAAGGGGGCACGTGGTGGTTCCCACCGGGCGGAGCCGTCGAGCCCGGGGAGTCGGTGGCGGATTCGGCCAGAAGGGAGCTGAGAGAGGAAACCGGCTTGGACGCGCAGGACCTCGGCCCCATCGTGCTCCAGCGCCGGGTTGAGTACGACTTCGAGCGCGTCCACTACTCCCAAGACGAAGCCTACTTCCTGGTTCGCTGCCACCACTTCGACATCAGCGACTCTGGCTGGACCGAGAACGAACACCGAGTGGTCCGGGAGCACCGCTGGTGGTCGGCCGAAGAGCTACGCGCAACGACGGACACCGTGTACCCAGAAGGGCTGGAAGCTCTCATGGCGACCATGGCGGCGATCGAGCCGGTTCTGCCGCCTCGCAGAGATCGACCGAAGCGAGGGAAGACTGGGGCCATGGCTGTCCGCGATACAGCGCCGGGATAGTGGAGACGAGCTTGGACAGATGGGCCGCATCTGGTAGGCCGATCCTCATTTCGGGCCTACTTCTCCTCGTAAGTTTCGGGGTGGCGGCGTGCGCTGGCACACCGACTCCCCACGCAGGAGGAGGGACCCGCCACTCCGTCCGGCCCACTTCGAACGCCCCCGTAACCCTCGCCTCCTGCATTGGTTCAATGCCGCCCGCGTGGATGTCGATGTTTCAGGCAGGGGGGATGATCCTTCCCCAGGGAGTCGGCTTCAGCGCCGGCGTGGTCCAAGGGAATCTGGTGTTCGGTCAAGAGAGTCAAGCCACCTCCGTCGGCCTCTGGATTGCCCAACTGAACTTCGCGACTGGGCAGCTGAGCCGAATTGCCCCACTTCCGGCTGGTGCGGCTGGCGTTGGTGCGATGGCAGCGGCCCTACCTTGGGTGGTCTGGCAGGAGGGCGACTCGCAGTACCAACAGAGTGACTGGAGCATTCACGCTTGGAACCAACTATCGGGTCAGACTGAGACATTGGCAACTTCGCAGGCCAGAGCAGGAGGCTTCGTCACGGGTCAGCCGCCAGCGCCTGTCGTCTGGAGCGGTTTGGCGAGTTGGGCACAGCCCACGACGGGCGGCAACTATGACCTTGACTTGGCCGATCTGTCCAGAGGGTCCATGCGAACCTTGGCGAGCGGAAAGCTCAGCTCACCGGTCATTGCTGGCCCATACTTGATATGGGCTGAGCAGTCGGCTGCAGGTGAGACGTACTTCCATGCGATGTATACCTCCACTCTGAAACCGGCACCCCTTCCCCCAGCCCTGCGAGGACCGCAGTCAGTTCTGTACCTTGCGGGTTCGGGTCGGTACCTTGCGTGGAGCAATAGCACTCTCAACACCCTGATGGTTTGGCGGGTTGGATCCGCCCACTATGATGCGTTTGCGCCGACCGTACCAAATTTCGGGTCACCAAACTTTCAGTTTTTACAGATCGCTGGCCCCTACGTCCTGTGGTACGGTGGATACGCTCCGCTTGCTATCGACATCCGAACTGGGCGCGGGTTCTTGGTTCCCCACGGGCTAGCGGCACTGGTAGGCAACGAAGGTTGGATCGTTGGAGGGGGGCCAGTGAGCGCGTTGCCTTCATCGAAGTCAGTGCCCGGGTCGTTCACGCTGCGCCTAGTCCGGGTGGCGACGGCCTCCGTTCCACCCATTCCGGCATGCGCGGTCTAGCTTCGGGCACGCTACCATCAGGCGACTGTCACGCCGGCGGACGTTGGTGAGGGCGTGCTTGCGACGGTAGATGGCCTTGTGGGTGCCGAGTCGGTCAATCTCTCCCGTCTTCGAGTTCGAGGGGACAGTCCCGCGTGATGCCGGGTGGAGTGCCGTCCAGCCGCGGCGGGGATACCCTCGCGCCATCGCGAGACCCACTGGGGGGCCGACAGCTGGGCACCGGTCCAAGGAATCGGCCCCTGTCCACCGATCTCGACCGTCCTTAGGATCACCGAAGCTGACGGGTGAGATTCGCAGCATCAACACCCCGACGTACGTCGGCCACTTGGCGCCATACTGGTTGACCCGGCGATCATGCCAGTCAGCTCTCCAGCAACCCTAGGTCCGGGAGAAGCGGTACCTAAGAGACCTGGATCACGCTCCCGTTATCCTCCAAAAGGTAGGCAGCGTACGGAGAGATCGGATCCTGAATGAACATCGTGGCTCCGTGGATAAGCGGCACGACGTTCGCGAGGCTCATGCTCTGACTTGTCACGAGGTCCGTGTTGGTCGACCAAGCGGTGATCCAGCGCGGACCTCCTTGTGCAATGTCGCTCTGGAGGAGGAGGCGCCTGCCGTCCCATGAGAACGCCACTGCCTCCCCGATCGCTGGATAGCCCATCGTATTCCCCCATCTCGAGACCGTCGCCACCTGCCTGCCGGTCACCGTGTTGAGGATGGTGACACCATCTGATCCATTGATGGCCACGAAGCTACCGTTGTGGCTCGCCGCGCCAGGCCCATCACCGGGTGCGCCACCGGCATATGTAGCCAGGAGCTGTCCGGTGGAGAGGCGCATGACCAGTACCTCACTGTGTGAACCGTGCTGTTGCCAGAGTACGGCGCGATCCGATGTTGGGCTGCATGCCAGCACCGACCAGCCGCCACCGGTTCCACTCAGGGGGCCGAGCTGGGCGACGGTGCGGAAGCCGCCGGCTGCGGAGAACTCTAGGAGGGCGCCCCGGACCTGACCTGTTGCGTTTCCTGAGGCGATCCCGCACAGGTGATCCGAGTCGTCAGCCCAGATCGGCTGAACCAGGGCACTCGGGTACGCGGCGGAGTAGAGATCAGCCAGCTCGTGACCGTAGATGCTGAAGACCAGGTCCCCGATGAGGAGCTTGGAGCCATCAGGCGAAACCAGCACCCCAGCCGCCTGAGCCGCCTGATCGATGGTGATGCTTCCGACGACCTGCCCCTGATAGTTGCGCGCGATGTATCGCGCCGGTGAGGTCGGAGTGATCTTCTCGCTCATGTCGTAGGTGACAATGAGCGGTGGCGGTGCTTTGACGGTCGACACCACCTGAGCTGTCGCTGGCGGCACATTCGGGGACGCGGATGGCTTCCCCGGGTACGGCGTCCACGCAAAGGCCGGCGTTGGGGCGGCGACTGGGGTGTTGACCACGGTGCTGCTCGGCCGCGCTGCGACAGACTCCTTCACTGTGCCCGTCGTGTGCCCGAGTCCGATCACGAGCCAGACCGAGACCGAGACGGCGGAAAATACCGTGGTGCCGACGACCACCGAGCGGAGTCGGTTCGTGCGGCGGCGCCAGATCATGGACGCACCCCGTCAGCCATCACTACAGGGCAAACGAGTTGCCATTAGTCGGGGTTACGGGGTGGTGGGCACCGACAAGACCATGGCCGCTCTGGACGAACGGGGCTCCCTGATCCGGCCCTTCCCATCCACAGCGAGGCCTCGCGCCGGACAGGTGACGGTCATCGCCTTCTGCGTGAGGGCTCGATGAAAAACCCCGCCGGTCAGGACGCGGGGCGGCGCCAGCCCCCGACCGCGCCTGAGGCCCAGGTCGGGAGCTCGCATCCCCGAGGTCGTCGGAATGCGGTCAACCAGTCGATGAGGTGGCCGATCGCCAGGACGAAGCCAATTGACGGCGTTGGCACCCAACCGACCCCAGTCCTGACCCGACTTCACCGTTCCGCGCATCCGAGATCAAAAAGTGTGAAAATGGGGAGACTGCCGTGTAAAGACCGGTGCCAGCCTCTTAGGAATCGCCAACTTCAAGGGGAATTCTAAAAGTCGTAAAACCCTCAATGGGAGGGTCTTGCGAATAATCGCGAAAACGCTCGCGACTTTCGCCAAGCAGACGCCCGGAGAGCAATCTCCGGGCGTTTTCGCGTCTCCTGGACTCTGAGAGGTGAAAATCAGGGCCTGAGAAGACGAGAAGCGCGCCCCGGGGCGGCGGTCAGGCCGGCCTCAGGGCGCGCTTGATCCAGGAAGATCGAGTCCTGGTCTTTGGAAGGGTTGCCGGCGACGCCTACGGTGCCCGGGAGTCCTCAGACAGCGCCGGCTCCTCGAGGAGAGTGGAGCCGGGGTCCAGCACCACGGCCACCTGGGAGCTCCGCCGGGGCAGGAGCCGGTGGTTCTTCAAGGCCGCGGCAGCCGCCTTGGCGGCATCAGCCTCCCGCTTTAGCCAGATGTGGAGGTTGTGGGCACCCCACATGAAGGTCACGAGCAGCGCCAGGTTGGGGATGTGCCGGAGGTGGAACTGGCCCTTGGTGAGACCGATCACGTCCGGGTTCTTGAAGCTGGAGAAGCCCCGCTCCACGTTGGTGCGCTTGGCGTACCCCTCTGTGTCAAGATGGGGTGGCGCAAGGTCCCACAGGAGCCGTAGCCACAGGACCCTGAGCACTCCCACCCGATGGCTTTGCCTGCCCTGCTTTGGGAGCAAGTTCGCCCGCCACTGCCGTGATAGTGGGGGCCGAGGGAGCCCATCCTTGGTCTCGTTCACGGGTGCGGATTTCCCGCCTTGGGGCTGCCGAGTCTACGCGCCCGGAGACCGGAACAGCTTGGGCACCCGACCCTGGCGGCCAGACTCGAGCCGCGACGACTCGCTACCGCTTGGCTTTTCTGGTCCCGGTTCCAGAAAGCGTGACCGTCTGCGTCGTTGGCGATGCGTTGTCGCTGATGGTGACTGTGGCGTTGAAGGTGCCAGCTGACGCGGGCTGGAACGTCACCGTGAAGGTGCAGCTGTCGCCCTGGGCCAGCGTGACGTACCCCGATCCGGTCCCGCAGGAGTCGGTCGCAGTCACCCCCACCATGAAGTCAGTAGTGTCGCTGGACACGATGCTAAGGATCACCAGGTTCGCCGAGCCGGTGTTGGTGACGGTGACCGTCTGCGGCGCGCTTGAACTGCCGACCCTGTACGTCCCGAAGGAAATGCTGGTGGGGCTCACCGATGCGATGGGCGGCGGCGTCACACCCGTCCCGGAGAGGTCCACAGTCTGCGTCGTTGGCGATGCGTTGTCGATGATGGTGACGGTGGCGCCGAAGGCGGCAGCTGACGCAGGCTGGAACGTCACCGTGAAGGTGCAGCTTACGCCCGGGGTCAGCGTGGTGGACACCGATCCGTACCCGCAGGAGTTGGTCGGCCCCGACCCCAGAATGAAGTCAGTTGAGTCGCTGGACTTGATGCTTGTGATCCCCAGGGTCGCTGAGCCGGTGTTGGTGACGGTGACCGTCTGCGGGCTGCTGCTGGTGGTCACGACCTGATCGCCGAAGCTGAGGCTGGTGGGACTCACAGCTGCCACCGGCGTGGCGCTGCTCGTCAGCGAGAGCTGGGCGCTGACCGTTCCCCAGTTGTTGCCCACGCTGGTGGCGGCAGAGTACTCGCCCGTCATCCAGAGGTTAGAT
>JAKAWF010000080.1:0-4227 GCA_021817025.1 bacterium | reverse complement strand
TTCCGATCTGCTTGCGTTGGCGGGATCGACGGCGACCCCCGAGTAGTCGCCCCATCGGCACGGTCCGGAAGTAAGGCAGGAGCCGTAGCTGTACAAGCCCTGGCCGCTCTGCACGGTCGTCGGAGACAGGAGGGTGTAGCCCGATGGGCCGGCCTGCGCGGCGATCACCCCCACGCTTGGGTACATCGACGTCGACGACACTGTGTAGACGGCGAACATGTCGCCTGCGGAGTCCACCGAGACTGCCGGGTAGTAGACGTCGGCGCCGGGAGAGCCGAGATCCTCACTGAAGGTCACCGTCGGGGATGCTGTGGAAACCGCCACCACTCGGGCGCAGACCAGGGAGGAGCCACACCCGTCGTTCGCCGACGTCCAGAGGGTGCCACCCTGCCACACCGCGCCTAGGAACCGGGTGTCGTCAGTGCTGATCGAGCCGGGATACCCGGGCTGATCGGCGTTCGGCGGCGACGAAGTCGTTCCCATGGTCGGGTCGGTCTCCGTCATCGCAACGTTGCCGAGTGCGGGGGTTCCGGTGATGGCAAGCAGGCCCAGGTAGGGACTGTCGTTGTAAGCCGCGTACGCGGTGGTGTCGGTGCTGGAGTAGGACAGGTTCTGGGCAGGGGCGATGCTCGGGCGACTGCTGTCCGGGCCGTACTGCGAGACGCCCACGCTGCTGCTCGCCTCCAGGAGGTCGGACTTCTGGATGACCCAGATCACCGCACCCTCGAAGAATGATCCCAACAGGAAGTCGTTCCAGGCCATCACAAGTTTGTCGGCGCTTACCCCGACCTTGGGCTGGTCATGGAGGATGTCGGATGAGGAGTCGCCGTAGTAGGTGGTCCACGAACCGGTGGGGTCGGAGGTGGCGGACACCGCCACGTATATCTGGCTACCGTACGAGGAGGTGAAGGAAAGGCCGGTGGCGAACCACCTGCCGGATGGGGCGTCGTAGATGACCCGTGGATCGGAGAAGGTCTGCCCGGAGGGGACGCCGAAGAAGGTGTTGAGGTCGAAGCTCTTGGTCAGGACGCCGGACTTCGACCACACTGAGCCGACGTCGTTGACCATCTCCAGGAGATAGGTGGGGCCCGCCGCCAGCTGAGGGTCGGGTGGCGCAACGTCCTGGTTGAAGCCGGTCTGGGACTGGGCGGAGCTCCAGCCCAGGAAGGAACTGACGACCGACGGAGCCGAGGGAGCGGAGGTCGCCGTGGCAGTGCCACTGGACGCGTTCTTCGAGCTAAGGGTCGACGCCTGGCCAACGTCTACGACAGGGACATGAAGGTCCGCCGCTCCCTTTGTCGACGGCGGCGGCGGGACCAGGAACGGCTTGTGGAGCGCGGGGTGATCCGAAGACGGCGTTGAGGGAAGGTTGCGCACGGTGATCCTGGCTGATCGCGTGAGCTTGGCGGGGGTGAACGACCGTTCCGCGCGTCCACCTGCCGCCAGCACCGAAACGGACGAGCCGATGAGAGCGCCCGCCAGGACCAGCATTGTGCCGCCGCCGACCAAGCGCCGTCGGCTCCAGCTCAGGCGGCGCCGACGCTGATACCCCCGGTCGCGCGACCGCTTGTCGGTAGGCGCCCACATCCCTCAACCCACCTCGTAGGGCGTACGACTATCGCTGCGTCGCGCGAGCATAGCAGGTTCCTCGCTGTTTCGGGTAGGGACGCATTGACTCAGCGAGAATCGCACCCCGGGGAGGTCGTTCCCTCACCAAGGAATGACACCGAGGGCCGGCCGCCGGAGACCGGCAGCGAGGGGGCGAGGCCCGCGCGCATCCGGGAGCGATTCGAGCTGGCGGAGGAGCTCAGAGCCAGATACCGGAGGCCGGCAGGAGCCCGTGCGGTACCCCCGCGCGCGTGGGGAATGCCTCCGGGGCAGTGCTGACCTCGAAGGCAGCATCACTGTGACCCCCACACCCGTGAGGAAAGCTCCGGCCCAAAAAGCCTAGCATGCCCCTGCCCTTACCGCTCCCCCACCATCCGCACCGGGGCCCGGTCCCGCATCCGAGGCGCTGGCAGCCTGAGCCCCGACACCGCAGACACGCCTCCCAAGCTCTCGGGCTCGGCAACCATCCGGGTAGGCTCGAACCCCGCAGCCCGCCGCTGAACCTCGCCATTGGGACGCTAGCCCAGCCGCTTTGCCACGAACTCGGGGGTGATCCACACCCGCCGGGCCGGCGCTCCCTGGGCGATGGCCCGGTGAAGCAGGGACTCCACGAGGGTCTCCACCGCCCGCGGGCCGGCCTCGCCCGGGGCGGCGTACCCGGTGACCACCAGGTCCAGCGCCCCGACGCTGAGCGACACCACCCGCCGGGCGAGCCCGTACGCGTCGAGCAGCCGGGGCCACCGGTGCGAGTGGGCTACCTCCAAACGCTCGGCCACCGTAAGGCCCGCCACCTCGCATCGGTCCAGCAGCGGCGCGGGGATCGGGTCGAGGGAGTTGGCGGTCGCCAGGAAGCTCATCGCCGCCGTCGGGTAGGGGACACCCACGTACCTATCGGTCCAGGTGGCCGAGCCCAGCAGCTCCAACGTCCAGGCCGTGGACGAGCCCCGGTGCCGGTACCAGCCACCACTCAGCTTGTCGATCTCGTCGAGGACCAGCAGGAGCCGCGAGCTCCTGGGGACGAGCCTTGGCCGCCGGAGCTGGGCCGAGAGACATTCCGAGATGCTCGCTTGCAGAATGTAACAATGGCTGCGATGGACGTCTTCAGCCACGTTCGCATGCCGGATGGGCGATTGCTCGACGTGAGGGTCAGCGGACCTGAGGCCGGGCTTCCACTCGTGTTCCATCACGGGACACCCGGTGCGGCCACGCCAGTCCGGGTACTGGAACGAGCAGCCCATGAGCGCGGCCTGCGGATCGTGACCTTCTCGCGGCCCGGATACGGTGGCTCGGACCGTCAACAGGGCCGTAGCGTTGCGGACGTGGTTGGCGACGTGGCTGCCGTTCTCGCTGCGATCGACGCTGATCGCTGCGTCGTGGCTGGAGAGTCGGGAGGAGGGCCCCATGCCCTGGCCTGTGCCGCCCGCCTTGGTGCCGCTGAGGCTGTGCTGGTGATTGCCAGTTCGGCACCCTACGACGCAGACGGCCTCGACTGGATGGCCGGCATGGGAGAAGACAACGTGATCGAGTTCACCCATGCGCTTGGCGGAGAAGATACGCTGCGGCCCTATCTACTCGAAGCGCGGGAACACCTCAAAGCTGTAACCGCTGCCGGCATTGTGAACCAGTTCAGGTCGTTGCTCCCCGACATCGATCGGGCGGTGCTGACTGACGAGTTCGGCGAGGACGTCGCGTCCCAGTTCCACGAGGCTCTTCGGAGCGGCGTCGACGGTTGGGTCGACGATGACCTGGCATTCACGCGACGGTGGGCCTTCGACTTGGCTGAGATCTCGATCCCAACTGTGATCTGGCATGGGACCGCTGACCTGATGGTGTCCTTCGCCCACGGTCAGTGGCTTGTATCGCGACTTCCAGGTGCCTCGGTCCATCTCGAGGAAGGAGAGGGTCACCTGTCAGGCGTCCTCGGTGGACTCGGAAGGATGCTCGACGAGCTCATAGGCGTCGCCAACGCACACTAGCGGCATCGGGGGTGCCGATTACCTCAGCGAGAATCACACCCTGGGGCGATCGTTCCCTCAACGAGGAATGACACCGAGGGTCGGTCGCCGGAGACCGGCAGCGAGGGGGCTGTGCCATGCCCCTACGGAAGCGGTACGAGCTGGCGCAGGCATGGCGGAGCCGGCCCCGCGGCACAGGCCGGGCTGAGCGGAGACGCCGGCTGAACTCGCTCTGTCTGGCCACTGGGGACGGGCGGAAGTACGCCATCAGATTGCTGCGGGGTCGCCGACGGGTGACCCGACGGAGGTGGATCCCCGGGCCCGCCGGTACGGACCGGGGTTCCGGATCACGCTCAAGGTCTGTTGGGAGGCCGCCGACCACCCCTGAGCCAGAATGTCGCGCGGCACTGAGGTTGACTTGCTGTTGGTCACCGCGATGGTGACAGAGAAGAGCTTGTCGGGAGACCGCCCGGGAGGCCCGCCTCCGCCGCCTTGACTGACTCGGGAGACTGCGCCGGGAACTCAGTCGCGATCCAGTTCTGGGCTCGCCAGAGTTTGGGCGCGTCACGGCGATACGGACCCCCATCGGACCCTGTTTGGACCGCAGCGCGCTATACTCGGGCCATGACCATGGTCCAGATACTGTCCGCCAGCCCCCCGATGG
>JAKAWF010000079.1 GCA_021817025.1 bacterium | reverse complement strand
GCCGTCCGAAGCCGTCCCGTACCATGCGACGACGTCGGCGCACGGCTCAGACGAGTCGACCAGGGCAGCAGTCACCAGGGGACAGCGGGCAATCGCAAGGAACACGTCGCGAGCTTCCGGGTTCATGGCTCGACCTCTCGTTCTACGGCCCTAGCCGCGATCATTCACGGAGGCTGATGGTCGCGGGGGTGTGAAGCTGCAGAAATGCCCTCTGGAAAGGGAAACTGGTGTTGTCGAGACGCCAGCGACCCCAACCAGGAGGGCACTTCGCAGATGAAGGCTACCAGCACCGCCCCGGTCGTGGTGGAGTCGGGCGGCAACCAGGTCGCCGCGCACGCGGGTCTTCACGCCCTGGGGAGCTTCGCCGACCGCTTGGGCCTCGGCACCGTGATCTCGAACGCTATCGTTCGCACCACCAGACGCCTTCCGCTGCACGACCGGGGCAAGGTCATGGTCCATCTGCTCCTGCTGCTGGCTGGCGGTGGCGAGAGCTGCGCCGACATCGAGCATCTGCGAGCCCAGCGGCAGCTGTTCCCCGACGTGTGCTCGGACTCCACCCTCTACCGCAGTGTTCGCCAGCTCAGCCCAGAGGTGCTGGCGGCGGTCGAGGAGGCCGTGGCCCAGATCCGGGCCACGGTCTGGCGCCGAATGCCGAGCGTGTGGTGCAACGAGGGGATCCTCGACTTCGACGCTTCGCTGGTCCAGATCCACTCGGAGAACAAGGAGCGCACCGCCCCCACCTACAAGGGCGGCTTCGGCTTCCACCCCCTCTTCTGCTTCTTTGACGGCACCGGGGACACCCTCAGCTCCATGCTCCGCCCCGGCAACGCCGGCGCCAACAAGGCCGAGGATCACCTGCAGCTGCTGGACTCGGCCATCGCCGCCATGCCAGCGGTGTTCCAAAGCGGCCATCACCGGGGTGCCGATCCCCGGCTGGCCCGGCGGCAGCTGACCGCTCGGGCGGACTCCGCCGGATGCACCGAGGACTTCGTTCGGGGTTGCCGGGAGCGCAACGTGGGCTTCAGCGTGGTCGCCCGCTCCTGCCGCCAGATCCACGCCGCCATCTCCCTGGCCCTCGATGATGAGTCTCGCTGGCAACCGGCGGTGCGCCAGGACGGCGCGCTGCGGTGTGGGGCAGAGGTGGCGGAGCTGACCGACTTCTGCAAGCTCTCGAACTGGCCCCCTGGCACCCGCCTGATCGTGCGCCGGGAGCCGCGCCACCCCGGAGCCCAGACCAGCCTCTTCCCCTCGCTGGAGCACCGCTTCTGGGGCTTCTACACCGATCGCCAGGGTGATCCGGTGGAGCTGGATCGGTTCATGCGGGCCCATGCCCATGTGGAGGACCACATCGGCCGTCTCAAGGACTCGGGCCTCGAGCGCTTCCCCTTCACCGACTTTGGCGCCAACTCCGCCTGGCTGGCCCAGGTGGGTTTCGCCGCCGACCTGGTCCGCTGGTTCCAGCTGCTCTGCCTGCGCGGCGATCTGCGCCAAGCCGAGCCCAAGGCGCTGCGCTGGCGCCTGTGGCACGCCCCGGCTCGCCTGGTCCGCTCCGGGCGGCGAACCATCCTGCGGGTGCTCGACGGCTGGCCCGATGCCGGCGCCCTCCTCGGCGCCCACCGACGGATGGCTCTCCTCACCTGACCAGCTCCCCGCTGCGGCCCCGGTCCCCGCCATCGCCGACTTCGACCTGCCGTGCATGCATCCCGCGAGCCACTCAACCGCTGTGCGGTTTGCTCAGGCAGTGCTCGCAACGGCGGCCAACAGCAGTGCCACCGAACCACGACCGCCGCACGCACCCATTCCACGCCCCAAATCACTGTTCGGCGGGGCGGCGTGAACGATCGCGGCTAAGGGCAGCTTCGGTGGTGGCCCAGCGGCCGTCATCCTCAGAGCAACGGAAGCCGTCCGCCTCGCGGAGATGGCGCTCCGGGTTGAAGTCGGGAGTCACTTCCTCAGGTTAAGCCCCCAGACTGGCTTGGGGGCGGGTCGGTTAGACCGCGGCGGGTCCCCGGCACTGATATGGAAGGTAGTGTCAAGCGGGGGCGATGAAGAGGACGCAGCCGAGGTCAGATGACAGCGACGGTCAATCACCCTGATATTCGCGGGTCGGCCGGGCCGGAGCCGCATGACAGTGATTCGTCGCCGAGCTGCCTCTGACTATTAGCGCCGGTTGACCACCGCAAAGTGCATTCGAGGGTTCTCGGCTCCAGTAGCCGACCCCGACTCCGCCTTCTTCAATCGACCGGGAGTTCACGCCGAGGGAGCGCCCATGATCTGCCCGACGGACCAGACAAAGCCAGCCAGCTCGCGGGCGGTGGCGGTGACCGCCTTCTGGCGGCCCAGTCTGCCACCCAAGTGGAGGTACTTGAGATGGAGCCGGAGCTGGCAGCGCCAGCTGATGTCGACCACCTCCGCCGACAGGCCTGCCTGCCGCTGCCGCAATGCCGAGGACACGGCGGGCTGCAATCGGGCATGGTGGGCGGCCTCGACCAGGACCTGTCGCAGCAACCGGTTGCCGGTCTTGGCAATGAGGCCCCAGCGTCGAGTGGCACCGCTGGAGTGCTCGGTAGGGACCAGCCCGGCGTAGGCCATGAATTCGGCCGCCCGCTGGAAGCGGCGCAGATCCCCGACCTCGGCAACGATGGCAACTGCGGTCAGGAATCCCACTCCGCGAAGTGCCTGGAGGGCGCGCAGCAGATCCCGGTGGCGACCTTCAGCAGCACACTCCACAAGAGCGGCCTCCAGCCGGCGGACCCGCTCACCGGCCGCCCTGACGCTGGCCAGATAGTCGTCGAAGGCGACCTGGGCGGCCACCTCCTGGAAAGCAAGCGTGTTGAGCCAAGCCTGATGTTTGGCTGACCAGGATCGTCCCACCGCCGGCGGCGCGGATATGCCCTGGCGACTTAGGAACTTCCCCAGCTGGTGTCGGGCCCGCAGGCCGTCCACCCGAGCGTCGTCGCGGGCGCGCGCCAGGTCCCGCAGTGACTCCTTGGCCTGGTCCGGAACCCACACTGGGGTGAGGTCTCCGCTGCGCAAAAGCCGCGCCAGTTGGATGGTGTCTCGGCGGTCCGTCTTCACCCGGCCACCGGGGCGCCTGGGCATGAGAGAGGGCGCGATGACCGCGTTCTGCGCCCCCAACTGGACCAACTGGCGGTGCAGCGGATACCCGGTGGGGCCTGCCTCGCAGGCTGACACCAGCCTGGCTCCTCGCCCCAGCCTTTGTACCAGCCGCCGCACCGCAGTCGGGTCGTTGGCGATGCTGACGTACTCTGCCACCGTCCCGTCCGTCTCAGCCACCGCAACCTGAATGGTGCCCTTGCAGACATCCAGACCCAAGTACCGGGTACGCTCACTCATGGGGCCGGCCTCCACAACGATGTAGCTCTGCTCGGGGCGCGGTTCGCCCCCTCGGGCAACCTACGATGCACGTTGGGCCGGCCCCTTCGCCCACCCTTCCATGCTGACTATTCGTGATCAGCTCATTGCACTTTTCGTGATCGCCAACAGACGCTGACCAGATCTCTCCGTTTCCTTCACAGGAGCCCTAGTACCGACGCCGAATTGAACCTGTCGGGCCACGACGCCCGCACATGGCAGACTGCGGTGTGTAAGAGTGGCATGGGCACGGCAGCAATGCCTATGATTAGTCGATGCCGGCAACCTGGAGGCGAGCGTGACGCGCATAGAGGCCCCAAAGCAGCTCCGAACCAAGTCGTACGTGAGAGGCTTCACCCACTCGCTCTATCGATACCCTGCAGCCGCCCCTCCGGAGCTGATCAGGGAGATCATCGAGTCGCACAGTCAACCCGGGGACCTAATCCTCGACCCCTTCATGGGCGGAGGGACGACGATCGTGGAAGCCGTCGCACATGGTCGTCGCGCACTTGGAGTGGATGCGAATACCTTGGCCCTGTTCGTTACGCGCGCGAAGACCACGCCGCTCTCCGCTGCGGCCTGGGCAGGAATGGACCGGTGGCTGGCTAGCCGACCCCTTAGGCACCCGCGGCTAGCAAGCGAGCGCAATCCGAGATGGCACGGCCTGCCTGTCGCGTTAAGAAACCGAGTTCGCTCTGGCCTTGCCTCGCTCGAGGCGATCGACCATCCAGATGCTGCTCGCATGGCCCGGTGTTGCCTGTTGAGGCTCGCGCAATGGTCAATAGAGTCACAGGGCTACGTCGCACACGGGGGGTACGTGCCGACGTTGCCACAAATGGAAGACAAATTGCAGCGCATTGTTTTCTCGGCCCGTGAGGGCATGGCCGAGCTCGTCGCTGCAGCCCGAGACCACGGTTACCTCAAAAGCCACATCGTGCCGGCCCGGCGCCTTCGCGTCGCGTCGGTCTGGGAGCCGTCCTCGTACGACGCGGTCGGCGAGACCAGCAGTAGGGTGAGGCTGGTACTCACCTCGCCACCTTATCCTGGAGTTCACGTTCTGTATCATCGCTGGCAGGTCGAAAGCCGCAGAGAAACGGCTGCCCCCTACTGGATCACCAACACACGCGACGGGTTTGGGGCAAGTTACTATACGATGGGCAGCAGATCGGCACTCGGTCAGGAGAACTATTTCCGCCGACTATCGATTGCCTTCTCTCGGATTCGGCACATTATGACCCGGGATGGCCTGGTGGCCCAGTTGGTCGCCTTCAACAATCCAGAAATTCAACTACCGCTGTTCCTCGCTGCCATGGACCAAGCAAAGTTCGAGCTTGCCGTACCGCTGCGACGCATCCAACGGGACATGACCCGAGATGTTCCGAACCGCCGCTGGTATGCACGAGATCGCGCCTCGGGCAGCGGTCGCGAGGTTCTCCTGCTCCATCGTCTACGGTAGAGGCCGAGCGACCAGCGTCTCGGGCCGAGTTCTATGCCACTTCCTCCGACACCAGCTGTGGTGTCTTACCGAGGGCGCGAATGATCGGGACTATTGCCCTAGCTAGTCCATCGCAGCTCGCGCCTATCGCGTCGAGGTCGACCTCCTCGCCGTCGCCATGTTCGTCAGCATGATCCTCCTCAACTGACTGCTGCTTGATCATAGCTAGCGCCGCCAGGACCAGACCGTACTTGAACCAGAACTTTACGCTGGATCGATCCGCGGCCTTGGATTGGCTGAGCTGCGTTAGAAGAAAAGCGTTATCAATGTTCACAAAAAACTCATATCCACCCTCAAGCCCGTGGACGACTTTCAGAGCGCTTAGCTTGGTAAACCCGTGGGGTGCCCATCCACTGCGGTCCACCTCATTCACGGGTGGAAAGCCAGCCACCAGCTTATCGTGCTTGCCCTGAGCCGGATGCTGCGGAGTGCCCGGGCCGGGCTTTCCTGTCGGACGATCGTCCGCTGGGGGGGCCGCGCGCAGGATGAAACGGCAGACGAATGGCGCGCCGTGCGCCTCCCGCTCCACGTCCGATACCGTGACCTCGACGGGCACCTCGTCGCCGACCTTCGCATCCCACGGAACCCGAAAGCGCGTCACCCACTGCCCATTCCACAGGTGAGAATGTTCGCAAATGTCTGCGGGCGTGATCCGAAGCGACCCGGGATTGGATGCCCGAATGAAGTAGTCGTTAGCCGCGTCAGTCTCGAATTCGACGCGGCACGTCTTGTTGATGGCACAGGGCTTTATGAGACCCCGATCTGGCTCTTTGCTGATCCGGAAGAAGGTCGGGAAAAGGCGCCCGACGAACACGCTTCGTCGGCCGGGCCCAGCCTGGGTCACCAGGCGGTCTCCTGACGAGAAGAGGGAGGCGAGCGACGGGTCGACCTTTAGTAGGCTCTCGAAAGCGTCGCGGGGCCCCTCGTCCCTCTGGTGGGCCTCGATAACCTCTTGGCGGCGCGCCTGGTTGAGCTCCTGTAGCCCCTGGTGATCCCTAAGATCGGCTTCGAGACGATCGTAGATCCTGCTTTCCGCAGGTCGGCTACCTGAAATCGTGACACGTCAGGGCTGACTTTGGTGGTAGACGGCGGGGGACATGCCCAGAAGGCGCAAGACTCGGCGCTGGATGGGAGTGAGCTCAGGCTCGAAGCTCTGGACGAGCCGGCCGCGAGCATCGACGAGGTCATGACGCTGAATGGTGGTGAAGATGTCCAGGATGCGCTCGGCAGTGGGGGCGGAGCAGGGCCGGTCTTCGGGATAGATGGGCAGGGTGGCGAGGTCGGACGCCTTCATCCGGGAGCGGATCTCGCGTTCGATGAGGGCTCTCACCAGCAGGGCCACAAAGAAGAGGAAGAGCAGCGGTTCGATGCGGGTCACGCTCTTCAGCCACATCGGGGTGACCAGCAGGCCGGTCTTCAGTTGTTCGTGGCGCCGCTCCAGGTAGGGCTGGTACTTGTAGTGGTCGAGCAGGTCGGCCAGGGAGAGATCGCGGCAGTTGGTGATGAAGGGAAACATCCCATCCGACTTGGCCACGTAGGCGACCTGGTCTTCGAGCACGCGCCAGGTGAGCTCGATGTGGACCCGGTCCTGCCGTCGGTAGGTGGTCTCAGCACCGGCACGCCCACGGGTCACTTGCCGAAAGCGAGGCTCGATCACCTCTTCCACCCTGACCTCGATGAACCGCTGGCTGGACAGCTCGGTCAGGATGGCTTGGGCGGCCTGGGCGGCGGAAGCCTTGGTGCGGATGCGCGCCTTGGGTGACAGCAGCCGCGCCCGCAACTCCTCCAGCCGGTGCGTGGCTTTCACGATGTGGGCCTGGCGGGTCTGCGCGTCTTGACGCGCCTTGCCGGAGCTGAGCACCCACGCCACTCGGTAGCCTTCGGCCGAGGGCCAGGGCGCCTCGGTCATGAAGTAGTGGTCGGCAACTCCGTCCCGGCCTTGGTCCTGACGCACCAGGGCCCACTCTGGCTGGTGAGCCTGAAGCCACTCCCGGAAATCGGCGTCCTCCTTGCGAGTGCGGGGCAGCACGGTGAGGAAGCGCCCTCCATTGGCGTCGATGTGGCCCATGTTCTCCCGGGTGCACAACTTGGAGTCGGCGATGTAGAGAAACTGGGGATTGCCCGCTAGGCGGTGGAGGATATCCCAGGTCTCCTGGTGAGTCTGGCTGTCCTCGGTCTTCCCGTCCGCCACCCGGAAGTGCACCGGCACCGCGCCGTCGGCCGAGACGGTGAGGATCCAAAGCAACTGCTTTAGGTCAGGCCGATGATCCTTGTTGTGGCCGTGATCGACGTTCAAGGTGGCCTGGCCCCGCCGTGGCTGGCCATGGGCATCCGCGTAGTCGCCGCTGAAGGTGATGCTGGTGCTGTCGTTGTGGAACTCGGTGCAGTCGATTCCGAAACGGCGGATGGCGTTGACCACCACCTCGGTCTGCAGGAGGGCCCGGTCGGCATCGAAGAGCCTCTCCAAAGCTCTGCCCACGCAGTCGTCGTTGAGCCGGGCTGAGGTGTCCTGCAGTCCTAGAACCGCCGGATCTCGTTCCGCCACCCAGTCGCCCAAGGCGTAGAGCGGCTGCCGCTGCTGGACGAGGTTGCGCAGCACCACCCCCAAGGCGGTGGCAGGGGGCATCCGGGACCGCGAGTCGGTCTCCAGCGCCTGCTCCAGGAGGGAGTCGAGACCCAAGCGGTCGAGGAAGCGGTTGATGATGGGGAGGGGACCCAGGAGCTGACTACGCAGTTCGAATCCCCGTTGGGTCATGTCCAGGTGGCAGGGGGCTTGACCATCGCCTAGCAGTATAGCATACTGTGAGAGTCCATGGCCAGCCACTCCCCCCAGAAACCCCTCCAACCTTCACCCGCCGAGCTCGCCCGGCAGCGAGCCTTGCTCGCTGACCTCGGCAAGATCGGCTTGTTCCGCCGCGGCACCTTGCTCCGCCGCTTCACCCGTTGTGGCAAGCCCAGCTGCCGCTGCCAGGCGGATCCTCCCCGGCTACACGGTCCCTACTGGCAGTGGACCCGCAAGGTCAAGGGCAAGACCGTAACCGTGACCCTCTCCGAGGCCCAGGCCGCTCTGCTCCAAGGATGGCTCGAGAACGGCCGCCTCTACGACCAGCAGCTGGCCGAACTCGAGCAGCTCTCTGTCCGGGTCACCGACCGTCTCCTCGCTGCGGCCGCTGCCATCACCCCGCCTTGACCCCCTTCCCCTGTGTCACGATTTCACCTGCCTCACCTGCGGAAAGTGGGGTAGATCGCTCGATATGTCTCGTTCGCCCTGACCCGGTCGCGAGAGGCCATGAAAAAGTCCTCGCGTACCTGCTGATTCATCCCGCCACAATCTACTGTGACAAGCAGTGTGCCGTAACTGCCGGTTAGGAAATCGAACTTCAGACGGCTTCGTATGAAGTCCGACGGTAGCGACCCGTGGACCTGTCCGTTTAACGCGAAAAGTACACCACGAGGAATATGGCGGTCGTTCGTATCACGCTTGAAGACGGCGATGCTGTATGGGAGCATCCCGATCCCATCAAGATTCAGATGGCCGTAGGCAGGGAATCCAGGTTCAAGCTTAATCGCATCCCCGTCTCGGTCATCGGCCGTGGCACGATTCCAGCCACCCGTCACAGTGGCACTATAGTAGTTGGCCCTGTAATCTCGCGTCTCAACGACACGAAACGGAATCGCCGCCGACAGCAGGACCCGCTCAAGCTCGTAACGGCCGTCCGTCGTGATCAACGACTTCGCGACCCACCTGTAGTCGTATAGCTTGATGCAAGTTCCGAATCTGAGGCCCCCCACATACGGTGTCGCGGGCCGGTCCTTGGCCGATGGGCCAGGCATCACCTGAACCGCATCTCTTGCAAAGGTGGGAACTGAGCCTCCGGGAGCAAGGTAGTAGTAGCTAGAGTTTTTACGGCCCGCAGACGGTAGGATCCGTCGGACGATAGTAAACCCCCACTGGTCCTGCGTCAGGTCAGTCGGTTCCGCGGGACATCCGGGCCTCCGCTTGGAGACGATTAATTGGAAATTCTTCGTTCCACAGAACTGAAGAATCCCAGTTCCCCCGGAGTTGAACCTTCCCTGGACAAAGGGGATCGCGATCTTATTGTCTTCATGCAGGGACAGAAAAGTCTTTGGAAACTGTGACGGCGTCTGACCTTCGCCGCGGTCGATGATCAGGTAAGAAGGGTTGGCCTTGCCTCCAACTGCAACAAGCTGGATGTTCTCTGCCATCTCCCGAAGCCGGCGCTGGTCCTCCACGTCGTTTAGCCTCCCTCCCGGAATTCCGAGAAAGAGCTCGGAGGCAGCGGCCATCGTTTGCGGTGCATGTGGCCCCTTCGGATCAATGTTCTGCTCGTAGCACAGTGCCATGAAGGAGGCGTCGATCGCATTGATTATCTTTTCAAGGAGAGCATTCGACGGGTCACTCTGTTGGTTTCCCACGGCTCCGAAATTGTTGCCGAACCCTCCGAGCGGCCGCCAGTGCGACAGGTCACCAATGCCGTATCCAGCGTCGTCTAGAATACGCTCCACTGCGTCTTCGGTTTCGGCGTGAAGGAGCTTGTAGAAGAGCGAATAGTTGTCCATGATCTACTCTGTAGCTCCGCCAACCACGGCGGGAGTTGGCGGCGCGACGGTGGAGGTGGGCGCCATTTTATTCATGCCGAGCATGATCTGCCGCTCCTGTACGCCGAGCGTCAGGCCAAGGACCTGCTTTAGCACGGCTTCAGTCGCTTTGCGGGCTTGCCGGTTCGACACCACCGATCCGGCAACAATGCATACGTTGTCCCATAAGGGGTTAACTCCGGTTCCCACCGACTTGCGCCAATCGACCGAGCTCAGAGTAGAGAGCCGGTCTTGCCAGTCTGAGGGGTACTGGACCAGCAAGTCATGGCCCAATGCACCGAGGGCGCGTAGCACAACGGTATGCGTGTTGATCTTTTCTTGGCGGAGGGCAGCAGCGCGGAGGTCACCACGCCGCACCCGGTCCCAGTCGGGAATAACCTTGGCCACGTGCGTCCAATAGGACACGGCGCGGTCGAGCCGCTCGTCGAAGTCGGGTGTGCCCGGCTTGTCCACAGTCGGGCCGAGGAGCTCTGTATTTGCGTCGTACAAAGCAGAAAGCGTGGTGAGCTTTTCCGAGCGGAGAGGGATCGAGACTCGCTCCTTGTCGATCATGCCGGTAAATGCCGAAACCCGCTCTGCCATCTCGAGCGTTAGCTTTGAGAGATTGTCGCGCTGGTCGTACAGGATGTCAAGCGACTTCGGCGTCTTGTGGGCAAAGCGGTTCAGATCGGAGAACATTTGCTGAAGCCGGCTTAGATCTTCCGTGGGAAACAGCAGAACGCTGATGCGTTCTTGCCCCAAGCCAGGGCTGTCTTTAAGGGCCGCGGCAATCGCAGCCGCCCGGTGCTGACCGTCGTTGATGACGAACTCCATCTGCTCCAAATCCATCTCCAAGTCCCCCACCCGGGGATCGTCAGCAGACGGAATGAAGTTAACATCGCTCGTGTAAGAAGCGGTGATCGACGAGAAGATGTAGCCGTCTTCGTTTTCGAGGATGTACTTAGTGATGTCAGGAATACGAGATAGGTTCAGGGCCCGCTGTGCCCTTGCCTGGGGGTCTATTTGTTCCCAGTCGTTGAACTTGAAGAAGCGTGGTACCTCAGACAAGGCCATCATCGTGGCGTAGTAGTCGCGACCGCCGATTCGACCCTTCAGGGCCGGGAACCTGACCTTCATGTCTTCGAGCTCCTGCTGCTAGGAGCTCATGAGTCCAGTGTAGCGAGCTCCTGGGCAGGAGTATAGGAGCTGCTGGCGCTGCTGTCAAGAGCTCGCGGCAAGAAAGCTCGGAGCTCCTGGGTTCGACGTGGACCCAGTTCTATTCGGGTTGAGTTCCCCTCCCACCCGCCGCAACCTGCGGGGGACCGCGGGCGAGCGCAGCTCGCTCGCCGTCCCACGCTTCCGCCCCGCGGCTCGACTGCGTCGAGTCGCAGGGATCGGGCTTCCACCGCAACCGGCTGGGGTCGGCGGCTCCGGTGGAGCCGCCGGATCCCGCTTCCTCCCCAATCCGCCCCAGCCTGCGGGTCGACCCGTTCGAGGCGCCGGTCCCCGCCCTGGCTGATGCCTCCAGCAGTCGGGGAGCGGGCGAGCCGGGCATCGCGCCGGCATTGGGCCCCGCAGGGGCCCACGTCAGGGCCCCCGGCGGACAAAGGCGAGGTGGCGATCCCGGCCCCAGAGCTCACAGTCCAGGAGCTGGTGGAGCTCTTCGCCGCCAGCACCGGGAGGGAGAGCAGCAGCCGGGAGTACCGGGGGGTGCTGCTCTCCTTCAGCCGCTTCGCCGAGGCAAGGGGGGTAACCCGGGGGCTGGACCTCGACTTCCCCCTCCTGCTCGCCTACGAGGCCAGCCTCAGCCACCTGGCACCCTCCACCCGCCACCACCGCCTTCTCTTCCTGCGCCAGTTCCTGCGCTTTCTGGAGCGCTCCCGGCTGGTCCGGGAGGGGCTCTCCGAGGGGCTTCGGGTGCAGCCGGTGCCGGCGCACCATCCGAGCCCGGCCATCTCCCTGGAGCAGTCCCTGCGGCTCATCGCCGCCGCCCCGGACGAAAGGGCCCAGCTCCTCCTGCTGCTGCTTCTGGGGACCGGGGCCAGGATCTCGGAGCTGCTGCGCTGCGATCTCTCCTCCTACCAGGAGGGGCTGCTCCACCTCTCTGGCAAGACCGGGACCAGGGCGGTCCCCCTCGGCCCCAGGGTGCGCAGCCAGCTGGAGGCCGAGCTCGCCTGTCGCGGGGAGGGGGACGGCTCGGCCCCCCTCTTCCGCTCCCGCCAGGGACGGCTCTCGGACCGCCGGGCCCGGGAGATCCTGGCCCTCTGCTGCCAGCGGGCCGGCCTGCCACCGCTGAGCCCGCACGACCTCCGCCACGCCGCCTGCGCCAGGTGGCTTCGGGCGGGGATCCCGCTGGTGGTGGTCTCGCGCACCCTGGGACACGCCAGGCCCTCCACCACCCTGGACCACTACGCCTCGGTGACCGCCCTCGACCTGGAACGGGGGCTGGCGGCGGACCCTTTGGACCAGGGGCTGGAGGCGCTCCCGCCGCCGCTCTGACGGCGGCCGGGGCCGGCGGCCGGGGCCGGCGGGGTCAGGCCCCCTGGAGGCCGAAGTAGGCGCGCCGCAGGGAGTCGTCAGCCTCCAGCTCCGGGACGGTGCCCTGGAAGCGGAGGCGCCCGCCCTCGATGACGTAGACCCTCTCTGCCACCGCCAGGAACTTCATGTTCTGCTCCACCACCAGGAGCGCCGGCCCCGCCTCGCGCCGGGTGCGGGCGAGCGCCTCCACCACGCTGCTGACGTAGACCGGCGAGAGCCCGGCCGAGGGCTCGTCCAGGACCAGGAGCCGGGGGTCCGCGACCAGCGCCTTGGCCACCCCCACCATCTTGCGCTGGCCGCCACTCAGCTTCCACGCGGGGCCCCGGCGGTTGCGGGCCACCTCGGGGAACAGCTGGCACAGCTCGTCGATCCGGCGCCGCAGGCGGCCGCGGGGCAGGCCGTACCCGCCCATGAGCAGGTTCTCCTCCACCGACAGCTCGGGGAAGATGCCGACCTCGCTCATGTAGGCGATGCCGGCCCGCACCCGCTGGCTGGTCCGCAGCCCCTCGATCCGCCGGCCGAAGAAGGAGATCGACCCGGTCCGGGCGGGCAGGAGGCCCAGCACGGTCTTCAAGAGCGTGGACTTGCCGGCGCCGTTGGGGCCCAGGACCACGACGCTCTCCCCGGCCCCGATCTCGAGGTCGAAGTCCCAGAGGACCTGGAGCGAGCCGTAGCCGGCCCCCAGCCCCCGCACCTCAAGGCACTTCTCGGCCTGCTCAGGCACCGAGGAAGACCTCCACCACATGGGGGTCCTGGGACGCCTCCTCCAGGGAGCCGGCGAAGATCGTGGTCCCAGCATTGAGCACCACCACCCGGTCGGTGACCTGGCGCACGAACCCCATGAGGTGCTCCACCACCAGGAGCGCGCGGCCGGCGGCGGCCAGCTGGCGCAGCAGCTCCGCCGCCCCGTCCAGCTCGTCGTGGCGCATCCCCGCCGCCAGCTCGTCGACCAGGAGCACCTCGGGCGCGGTGGCCAGGGCCCGGGCCAGGTCGAGCCGCTTCTGCTGGCTGGA
>JAKAWF010000078.1 GCA_021817025.1 bacterium | reverse complement strand
GTCGAGGTTGCCAGAGAACCCACGAGTCAGCTGCTTTGCGGCGGTACCGGAAGCGGGGCTTCCGGACAGAGTGGGTCGGCTAAAGCCAGTACAACCCCGGTCTACGGAGGGGGCGGTGAAAGCCGTCCGCGAGACAACCGAGGCGAGACTGGAATCCCCCGGATTCATCCGTGGGGAAGATGTCAATTGTCGCAACGGAGCGCCTCTGCCGCCCCCAGCGCGGTTCGGGGGCCCCTGGCCGCGACGCTACCATGAGTGTCCTTGAGCTGCGAGCCAGACCGACCCATCGCGGGGGCGGCCACGTGAGGATCCGGCGTCAGTCAAGTGAGACCGCCGGCGTGCGCCCGGCCGGGCCAGCATCCGCTGACCGCGAGCGGGTGAGGATGGCTGGTGATGCCGAGCTACTCGAAGCGCTGGTCGCCGAGCACGGCGAGGCGCTCTTCAGCTTCGCGCTGCGAGCCACCGCCGACCGCCACCGGGCGGAGGACATCGTCCAGGAGACACTGCTGCGGGCGTGGCAGCACCCCGCGGCCCTGGACGGCACCAAAGGGTCGCCCAGGGCATGGTTGCTGACGGTGGCCCGCAACCTCATGGCCGACGAGTGGCGGGCCGATGCCCGGTCGAGGCGAGCCGGCCAGCGGATCGTGTTCGACGAGATGACGACCGGGGTTGACCAGGTCGAAGGTATCGTGGACTCCTGGGCTCTGGCGGCCGCCGTGGCGCGGCTCAGCCCGGAGCACCGGGAGGTGCTCCACCAATGTGTCTGGGGCGGCCTGTCGGTCGCGGAAGCGGCGCGGGCTCTGGGCATCCCGGAAGGCACGGTGAAGTCGCGGACCTACTATGCTCTGCGCTCGCTCCGCCTGATATTGGAGGAGACCGGGTTTTGGAATTGAGGCACGACCCGCGGGTGCGCGAGTTGCTGGGCGTCTACCTGCTCGGAGCCTGTGATGACGCCGACCGTCAGCTGGTCGAGGCCCATCTCCGCGACTGCCAGGCATGCCGGCTGGAGGTGGACTCCCTGGGGCGGTTGCCCGACGCGCTGCGCCAGCTCCCCGAGCGAGAGCTCGCGCAGGGGTGGAGTCAGGTCCGGGGCAGCCTGCTCGCGGGCCTGCTGGCGCGGTCTCGTCGGCGCGTGGTGCGGGATCGCCGCCGCCTTCGCGCCTGGCAGGCATCCACTGCGGCCGGGCTGGCGGCGGCGGCGGTAGCCCTGATCATGCTCGCTCCCTGGACCAGCGCGGGGCGCAGCGTCGCGCTGCAACCGATGGCGGTTTCGGTGCATGCGACGGGCTCGGTTTCCCTCGAGCAGCGGCCGTGGGGGACACAACTCGTCCTGCGAGTCTCCGGGCTGCCGGTCAACTACGCGGTGGTGGCGTGGGTGAAGGCGCGGGATGGGACGCGCACGGAGGTGGGGTCCTGGATGTCGATTGCCAATCGCCAGGTCCTGGTGGAGCTGGCGTCCTCGATACCGGTCAATGAGCTCAGCAGTCTGACCGTGGACACCAGCTCGGGGCGACCACTTTTGAGCGCCAAGCTCTAGGCCGAAGTTGCCAGGAGAGAGTGGCGTTCAGTTGAACTCGCGATCCTGACGCAGACGCTGGCCACCGGAAGACGGGCGCCCCGAGCAGGGAGCAGGCGTGCTGCGGGAGACGGCCCATTCCTGGCTCTGCTCAGGATTCGCTGGGCTGGCCCGACGACAGCTGAATTCCGATTTGACTACCAGGATTTCCACACCTACGCTCAGCAGAAGCTAACTCACAGCTGAGGTCGCCCGAGACGGGCTGCCTCAGCTGGGGGATCTTGGGGAAGAGGGCGGGAGCAGCATGGAGGCGCGGCTTCGGCGACGCCGGCCCGGGTTGCCTGTCTGTCCAGGAACGGCTGTGGGCTCGGTCGCCAGGCCGGGCGCATGAATCCCGGCCAACCCGAGGTCGCGCCACTGGACGGCGCTTCAGCGCCGGCGGAGACCCCGACCGGCCGCCGCCGGATCCCGCGCCGTCTGCTCGCGGCCGGCCTGCTGGCGATCTGGGGGCCAGGCCTGGTGGTGATGCTGGCGGACACCGATGTGGGCAGCCTGATCACGGCCGCCCAGTCGGGAGCGCAGTGGGGATACCGAATGGTGCTTCCGCAACTGGTCCTGATTCCGATTCTGTACGTCGTCCAGGAGATGACCGTGAGGCTGGGGATCGTTACCGGCCGGGGCCACGGGGCCCTGATCCGCGATCGCTTCGGCCGGGGCTGGGCGTTGTTGTCGGCAGGCGCCCTGCTCGCCTCCGCGATCGGGGCCCTGATCACCGAGTTCGCGGGCGTGGCCGGAGTGGGCGAGATGTTCGGGATTCCGCGCACGGTGAGCGTGCCCGTGGCCACCGTCTTCCTGATCTCGATCGCCATGACCGGCAGCTATCGCCGCTTCGAGAGGATCGGAATCGCCGTGGGGCTGGCCGAGCTGGTCTTCGTTCCAGCGATGCTGATGGCCCACCCCAACCCGGCCGCCATCCTCGCCAGCCTGGGCAGCCTGCCCCTGGGCCGCAGCTCCTACGTCTTCTTGCTGGCGGCCAATGTGGGGGCCGTGATCATGCCCTGGATGATCTTCTACCAGCAAGGGGCGGTCATCGACAAGGGGCTCGCGCGCGGCTCCCTCCGGCGCGAGCGTCAGGACACAGCCGTGGGGGCGGTTCTGACCCAGCTGATCATGATCATGGTGGTGCTGGCGCTGGCCGCCACCGTTGGCATCACCCACCCCGGAGCCGCCCTCAACACGGTGGGCCAGATCTCGCAGGCGCTCCGGCCGTTCCTCGGTTCGGCGGCAGCCCGCCTGATGCTGGGCGCGGGCATGCTGGGCGCCGCCTTGGTGGCTGCCCTGGTGGCCTCCCTGGCTGGCGCCTGGGGCATCTCAGAGGTCTTCGGCTGGGCCCACTCCCTCAACCAGCGCCCCAACCGCAGCAGCGCCCGCTTCTACCTGATCTACCTGCTGGCCCACGTGGTCGGGGCCGCGGTGGTGCTGGCCAGCTTCGACCTGATCAGCCTGGCCGTCGAGGTCGAGGTCCTCAACGCGCTCCTGCTGCCCGTGGTGCTGGGCTTCCTGCTCGCCCTGGAGGCCAAGGCGTTGCCCTCCGATCAGCGCATGCGCGGCTGGTACCGATTCGCGGTGACCGCTCTTTGTCTGATGGTCATCGGCTTCGGCCTCTTCATGGTTCCGGTGACGCTCGGCTGGGTCTGACAGCGGCTGCGGCCGCGCCCCTGGCGCTGGCCGTCCCCACCGGCTCCGGGCGCGAAGATCGCCGAGATGGCCTACCGGACCAGAGCCTCGGGATGGCTGAGCCGATCGACGAGTTGGTAGAGGAAGCCGGACGCGGTCAGGCCGTCGATCACCCGGTGGTCGAAGGTCAACGAGAGGTTGGCCACGCGCCCCACCGTCACCCTGCCCTCTCGCACCACCGGCCGGTCCTCGATGGCATGCACTCCGAGCACCGCCAGGTTGGGCCAGTTGACGATCGGCGTGGCCAGGAGGCCTCCCAGGCGGCCGGCGCTGGAGATGGTGAAGGTCGATCCGGAGAGCTCGGCCGCCGCCAGGGTCCCAGCCCGAGCCGCCGCTATCAGACGCCCGAGCTGCCGCTGCAGATCTCCCGGTGCCAGCTGATCGGCATCCTTCAAGGTCGCCACCTTGAGCCCGTCACCCGCCTGGACCGCGATTCCCAGGTGAATCGGGTCGTGATACTCGAGTTCCATCCGCTGTTCGTCGAAGCTGGCGTTGAGAATGGGAGCGGCTCGGAGCCCAGCCACCGCTGCCAGCGCCATCAGCCCCAGGATCGAATAGCCGACGCCGGCGGTCGGGTCTGCCGCCGGGGCCCTGACCAGCGCCTCCACCTCTCCCATGTCGCATTCCAGGACGACGGTCACCTGGGGTACGTGCCGGTGCGCCTCCGCCATCCGTTCCGCCATCACCCGATGGGTCCCTCGCAGAGCGACACGCCGGCCGGCGGCCACCAGGTCCGACATCCTGACCCTGCCCGCTGGACCGCTGCCCTGGAGCGACTCCAGGGCGATCCCGCGCTCGTGTGCCACCCTGCGAGTGGCGGGCAGGGCGGGCACAAAGTGCACCCCCGGGGCGCCCATGAACTCAGGCTTGGCGGTCGGAGGCAGTGCCTTTGAATCCGGGCCCAAGTTGGGGGTGCTGGGGAGAGGCGCCGGCGGCTGGTCGTCCGGCTGACCGGAGTCGACCCTCACCAGGGGGTCCCCAACGTGGACCACGGCGCCCTCCGCGGCCAGGATCGCGCCCACCCGTCCCTGGAAGGGCGACGGAATCTCCACCGTCGCCTTGTCCGTGCCGATCACCACCAGCACCTGGTCGCGCATGACCTGGGCGCCTTCCGCCACCCGCCACTCCACCACCTCGCCCTCGGTGATGCCCTCCCCCAGGTCTGGCAGTTTGAAGTCTGGCATCTCAGTAGTGGAGCGCGGCTCGTGCCGCCGCCAGCACTCGCTCGACCGACGGCAGCGCCTCATCCTCACTCTGGAAGAGCGGGAACGGCATGTCCATGCCGGTCACTCTGAGAGTCGGTGCCAACATCGAATCGGCCGCCTCCTCCTGCAGCAGCGCCGCCACCTCAGCGGCCACCCCACAGTGACGGGGCGCCTCCTGGACCACCACCACCCTGCCAGTGTCGCGCGCCGCCGCCAACAGCTGCTCGCGATCGAGGGGATAGATGCTGCGGAGATCCAGCACGCGGACCGACGCCCCCTCCAGCTCCAGGAGATCGGCGGCGGCCAGCGCCACCTCGACCATCGCCCCATAGCCAACCAGGGTCAGGTCGCCACCCTGGCGGGCGATCACGGCTGCCTCCAGGTCCCCGGCTGAGAACGCGGAAGGCGCCTCCTGGCGGCCGCGTCGGTACATCCGCTTGGGCTCCATGAAGATCACGGGGTCGCCGCACCGGGTGGCTGCCAGCAGCAGCTCACCGGCGCTGCGCGGGTCGGATGGCACCACCACCCGCAGTCCGGGCATGTGGCTGAAGAGGGTCTCCGGCGAGTCAGAGTGCAGCTCCGGAGCCTTGGTCCCGCCCCCGTAAGGCAGGCGGAGTACCAGGGGGAGCCCGTACTTTCCCTGGGTGCGCCAGCGAAACCTGCCGGCGTGGGCGACCAGCTGCTGGAAGGCGGGGTAGACAAAGGCGTCAAATTGGATCTCCACGATCGGATGGATGCCGATCATGGCCATCCCGATCGCCGCCCCCACGAAACCGGCCTCGGCCAGCGGAGTGTCGATGACCCGCTCCTCGCCGAAGCGCTGCTGCAGTCCCGCGGTGGCGCGGAACACGCCCCCGTTGACGCCGATGTCCTCCCCCATCAGGATCGCGTCCTGGTCATCGGCCAGCACCTGCGCCAAACCGCGCCCGATCGCCTCCACCATGTTCAGTTCCACGGCCGCCGCCTACCGCTGCCCGAACCAGGCGGGTTCACGAAGGCGCTCCGGCCGCAGGGTCCACGGGGTGTCGCCGTGGACGGTGTCCGCGATCTCCTCCACCGACGGCAGCGGCTGCGCGGCCAGGCGGTCGCCCACGTCTCGCAGCTCGGCCGCCGCCCGGGAGCGGAGCTCCTGCAACTGCGCGGCAGACGCCACCCCAGCCTCGACCAGCGCCGCCTCCGTGCGCCCGAGGGGCTCCATCGAAGCCCAGAGCAGATCCCCCTTGGGGTCCCGGTAAAAGGAGGGCTCGTCGGCCGTGCCGTGGGGGCCAAGACGATAGCCGACAGCCTCGACGAGAGTCGGGCCTCCGCCCTGCCGGGCCCGCTGCGCCGCCTCCTGGATCACCTCGTGGCAGGCGAAGACGTCGAATGAGTCAACCCTGACTCCGGGCATCCCGTAGGCGGCCGCCTTGTCCGCCAGTCGGGGAACCATCGTCTGCTTGCTGAGGGGAGTGCTGATCGCCCACTGATTGTTGACCACCAGGAAGACGACCGGAGCCCGCACCACGGCGGCGAGGTTGCAAGCCTCGTGGAAGTCGCCCGCCGAGGTGGAGCCATCCCCCCCGTAGGCCAGCGCGACCCAATTCTCCCGGCGCAGCCTGGCGCCCCAGGCGGCGCCCACCGCTTGGGGGTAGTTGGTCGCGATCGGGACGCAGATCGGAGCCACCCGATAGCGCATCACATCGTGCCAGCCGCCCGGATGCCCTCGCCACAGCAGCAGCGGCACCTGCATCGGACATCCGCGCAGGGTCACAACCGCGGTCTGCCGATAGGTCGGGAAGAGCCAGTCCTGGGCCTCGAGAGCGAGCACACTGGCGCTCTGGACCGCCTCCTCGCCGAAGTAGGTGGGGTAGGTTCCGATCGCCCCCTGGCGCTGCAGGATGACGGCCCGCTCATCGAAGGCCCGCAGGGTGGCCATCGCGGAGAACAGCCTCAGAGCCAACCCCGAGGGCAGGCCCCGCAAGTGCTCCAGCCGCTCCCGCCGTCCCAGCCCAAGCACGGTCCGGGCTCCGCCCATGAGCTCCTCACCCGGGGCGCCAGCGGCAACGCCTGCCAACATCCCGGTGGGTTCGCTGCTCACCAGCCCCTCCTCAACAAAGCGGGGCTAACTCTAACAACCGATCGAGCGCGGCTCCGGTGGATACAGTTGGAGGTGGGCAGAAGCCGCGACGTGTTGCCAGAGGACCACAGGAGACCCGGTTTGACCGCCACCGCAGCCACCTCCGCGACACCCGGGGCTCGGTCCGCAGCCAGGGCCGTGCTGCTCATGGCCTACGGTAGCCCCCAGGATCGAGATCAGATCCTTCCCTACTACACCCACATGCGCGGTGGCAGGAGCCCCAGCGCCGCGGCCGTGGCCGAGCTGGAGAGCCGTTATGAGGCGATAGGGGGATACTCCCCGCTGACCGAGATCACCTGGGCCCAGGCCGCAGGCCTCTCCCAGGTCCTCCGGGAGCGGGGAGGCCCTCCCTGGGAGGTGGTGGTCGGCATGAAGCACACCGCTCCATTCATCGAGGATGCCGTGCGTCAGATCGCCGCCCTCGGGATCGAGCGGGCGGTGGGAGTGGTCCTCGCCCCCCACTACTCGGTGATGAGCATCGCCGGCTATGTCGAGCGGGCTGTGGCCGCCGCCAAGGAAACTGGCGGCACTCTCCAACTCAGCTTCGTCGAGGACTGGCATCTCGAGCCTGGCTACATCTCCTGGCTGGCGGGAGAGGTGCAGGGCAGACTGCTCGAGCTGGGCCAAGATGCCGGCCGACCCCCATTGGTCATCTTCACCGCCCACAGCCTGCCCGCCCGGCTGCGGGAGATGGGGGACCCCTATCCGAATCAGCTCGGCGAGACGGCGGCGGCGGTGGCCAACCAGCTGGGGCTGTCTCACTGGACCACGGGCTGGCAGAGCGTGGCCCGGTCGGCCGGAGAACCCTGGCTCGGACCGGAGCTTCTCGAGGTCGTTCGCCAGGCGGCTGAGGCAGGCACCACCGAGTTCGTGGTCTGCGC
Source organism: bacterium (assembly GCA_021817025.1). The sequence goes on along the minus strand of JAKAWF010000078.1, from coordinate 5,649 downwards.
CTGCGGCTTCGTGGCGGATCACCTGGAGATCCTCTTCGACCTCGATGTGGAGGCCCAGGAGGAGGCATCGCGCCTCGGGATCACCATCCTCAGGACCGCCATGCCGAATGCCGACCCCGACTTCATCAAGGTGCTCGCGGACCTCGCGCGCCAAGGTATCGCCGACCTGATTTGAGCCGGCAGCCGAGGCGGGTGGCAGTGATTGGCGGGGGAGTCTCAGGACTCGCCGCCAGCTTTGCCATCGTCAGGCGGGCCGCCTCCACCGGGGCCCCGGTCGAGCTGACCTTGCTCGAGGCCGACGATCGGCTCGGGGGCCGGGTGCTGACCGCGGACTTTGCGGGAACCAGGATCGATCTTGGCCCTGAGAGCGTCCTGGCTCGGGGGGCGGACACCTGGGAGCTCTTCGCCGATCTGGGCATCGAGACTGAGGTGGTGCGCCCGGGAACGACCGCGGCCGGAATCTGGAATGGACGTCGGCTGGTCCCCATCCCCAGGGGATTCCCCCTGAGCATTCCCCCGAGGCTGACCTGGAGCTGGCGTTGGGATGTGATCAGAGCGATTGGGCCGCTGCCGGCCCTGAGGGCCAGTTTGGAACCGTGGTTGAAGGGCCCGGTGCCGGACCCGGACCAAGCCCTCGGTCCGTTCATCTCCGCCCGCCTTGGCCAGGCGGTCTTCCGCAAGCTGGTCGATCCTCTCCTGGGCGGGATCTACGCCGGATCTGCCGAGCAACTCAGCCTTGGAGCGGTGGCGCCACAGCTTCTCCAGGCGCTGAGGCTGGATTCGAGCCTGCTCCGCGGCCTGCGGCGGATGTCGTCTCCCCCGCCGTCCCCCAACGGCTCGCCCCCGACCACCTTCATCACCCTGGAGGGGGGGCTGACCAGGCTTGTGGACGCCCTGGCCGCCTCCCTGCCGGCCGGCGCCGCCCGCCTGGGAACGAGGGTCACGGCACTCGCGGCGGGACCGGCTGGGAGCTGTCAGCTGCGGTTCGGCGGAGAACCCCATCTGGAGGTGGACGGGGTGGTCCTGGCCCTGCCAGCGGCCCGGGCAGCGGAACTGCTCTGGGGCCTCGCCCCTGAGATGTCGGACCAGCTGGGCCGCCAGGATTACGCCTCCGTCGCCACGGTGACCCTCGCCTATCGGGACCAGGCGTTCCCACGGCCACTCACCGGCAGCGGCTTCCTGGTCCCGAGGTTGCCCCGGCGGGTGGTCACCGCCTGCACCTTCATGGATCGCAAGTGGCCCCATCTCCGCCAGCCTGGGACGACGATCCTGCGAGTCTCCACCGGAAGCCTGGGCGAGGAGTGGGTGCTTGGACTCGACGACACCACCCTGGTTAGCTCCGTTCACAAGAGCCTGCGCACGGTGCTGGGAGTGACCGAACTGCCTCGTTCGGTGCGGGTCCAGCGCTGGCCCCAGGCGCTGGCCCAATACCGGGCCGGACACCTGGCCTGGGCGGCTCGACTGCAACAGCAGGCCGCGGCCCTGCCGCTCAACCTGGTGCTGACGGGAGCCTCCTATCAGGGAGTGGGCGTGGCTGCCTGCCTGCGAGACGGCACCGCCGCCGGACAACAGCTGTGGGACAGGTTGGCCCTGAGCCCGCCCGATGGCGCCGACTGAGACAATCGAACCACCATGGCAGTCGAGTCCCAGTCGAAACCGTCGAGCGAGGCGTCTGAGCGGCCCTCCCGGCCGCCGCGTGGGACCGCTGGCGAGGCCGCCGTCCGCGAGTTGCTGACCATCCTGGGAGAGGACCCGGAGCGCGAGGGGCTGCGCTCCACTCCCCGGCGCGTGGTCGAGAGCCTGGCCCATCTGACCAGCGGCTACGGAGCGGATCTGGAGGACATCGTCGCCGGCGCCGTCTTCGCTGAGTCCTACGACGAGATGGTGCTGGTCCGCGACATTGCTTTCTACAGCCTCTGCGAGCACCACCTGCTTCCCTTCCACGGGAGGGCGCATGTCGCCTACATCCCCGCGGGCCGGGTCCTGGGCCTCAGCAAGCTGCCTCGGATTGTCGACGCCTTCGCCCGCCGGCTCCAGGTGCAGGAGCGCCTGACCACCGAGATCGCCAACGCAATCGACACCCATCTGCACCCCAAGGGCGTGGCGGTCGTGCTGGAGGCCGACCACCTGTGCATGATGATGCGCGGGGTGGAGAAGGCGGGCAACCGCACCATCACCAGCTGCATGACCGGCGTCTTCCGACGGGATCCGCGCACTCGCGGCGAGTTCCTGGGCCTGATCCGAGACGCCAGGTGAGTCCTCGAACTCCCCTGGCAGCCTTGGACGCGGGCCAGCTCCGCCAGGAGCTGGCGGGGATGGGCGGGTCGGGATATCGCGCCGATCAGATCCGCTTGCATGCCTGGCGGGGTAGCGCCAACACCTTCTTGGAGATGGGCAACCTGCCGGCCCAACTGCGCCAGAAGGTGGACTCGCAGCTGCTCTGGTCGAGTCTGGAAACCGTGGCCACCTCGGTTGCGGATCGGGGCCTCACCGAGAAGCTGCTGCTGCGAGCGGCTGACGGGCAGGAGGTGGAGGCGGTCATGATCCGCCACCGCGGCACCGCCAGCAGCCGAGCCCGCAACACCGTCTGTGTCAGCTCCCAGGTCGGCTGCGCGATCGGCTGTGTCTTCTGCGCCACCGGTCAGCTCGGCCTCCGCCGCAACCTCTCTGCGGCCGAGATCGTGGACCAGGTGCTGGAGGCCTCCCGCCGATGGGGGTCTCGGGGCTTCGGAGCCGCCACCAACGTGGTCTACATGGGCATGGGCGAGCCGCTCCAGAACTATGACGCCGTGGTCAGCTCGATTCGCCTGCTCCAGGAGTGGGGGATTTCGCCGCGGCGGGTGGTGGTCTCCACCAGTGGCCTGGCGCCTCAGATCGACCAGCTCGCGCGGGAGCGCCTGCCGATCCGGCTCGCGCTCTCGCTGCACGCCGCCTCCGACGAGCTCCGCAACCGCCTGGTTCCGCTCAACCGCCGCTACCCGATTGAGACCCTGATCCAAGCGGCCATCGGTTTCGTCGCCAGCACCGGCCGCCGCGTAAGTCTCGAGTACGTCCTGATGGCCGGGGTCAACGACAGCCCCCAGGACGCCGCCGCTCTCCGCCGCCTCGCCGCGCGCGTATCCGGCCACGTCAACCTGATCCCCATGAACCACATCCCCGGCAGCAACCTCACAGCCCCCTCAACCGACGTGTGTCGCACCTTCGCCCAAGCGGTCGGGTCCCGGGCCACCATCCGCTTTTCCCGAGGGGATAGGGCCACCGCGGCCTGCGGGCAGCTCCGGGCCAGCATGGATGCGGACCAGCGCCGCGTGGCCAGGGCAGCCAGCGCGAGCGGTCTGCGCCCACCATCAGCCGCGCCACCGGCCCTGGCGAGCGCTGTACCCGGCCCGCTCGAGCGCGCTTAGGCCCATGCTGGCCCGGTCCGACCGACCGTCAGCGGGTGCGATCCCGGTCGGAGCTCTCGGCGACGGTTGTGCCGCCCCTCTGGCTGGAGCAGCGACAAGTAGGCCACCTGGCTTCGGACTCCGGCTCTGGTCAGGAGGCTCCGGAAGACGCGTCACTGAGCCAGCCGAGATCGCTTCCGGCCTCGCGTCCGCTTCCCAGACGTCGCCGGCCTCCGCCGCCCTGGCAGCAACCCGCCCGGTCCTTGGGTCTCAGCGCCGCGCTCGACCGGCTTGGTCCGCGCCTGACCAAGTGCCCGGGTGCCCCCATCGGTTCTCTCCTGTCACCCTTGGCATGAGCAGTTCGCGAACCCGCGAGCCCCTCCCCGGACCCGGCCGCCTGTGAGCTGGATCGGCTGGGCAACCCACTGGGAGTTCGAGCCCTCGGTCTGGATCGGCTGTGCGATCGCGATCGCTGCCTACCGGTGGTTCCCAGGTGCCCGTCGCGACCGCCGAGCGCTCCTCTGGGTGGCGGGAGTGCTGCTCGTGTTCGTGGCCTTGGAGTCGGCCATCGACATAGTGGGCGACCGGTCCCTGTTCTGGGTGCACATGGCCCAGCACCTGATCCTGGCGATGGTGGCGCCCCCACTCATGATCCTCGGGCTTCCCCCAGCCAGCGTCGACGCCCTGCTCAGAGGTCGCGCGGGCAACGCCGTCAGGGTGCTGGTGAACCCGTTCTTCGCCGGGTCGGCCTACTTCCTGGTCCTGGTTGCCTGGCATTGGCCGGCTTTCTTCGACTACGCCCTCAGCCATCCCCTCGCGCATGTCGCCCAGCATCTCAGCTTCATCGCCGTGGGACTGCTCTTCTGGTGGGCGGTCATAATCCATCGCCCGGGAGAGACCTGGAGCCTGGGCCCCATCGGGGAGATCGCCTACCTCACCTTCGGCGCCATCCCGGCGGTTGTGGTCGGGCTGACGCTGGCGCTGCTACCCAGGCCCGTGTACACCTTCTACCTTCAGCGCGCCCCCTTGATGGGCATCTCAGCCCTGGCCGATCAGCGCCTTGGGGGCCTGATCATGTTCCTCTTCGACAACCTGCTGATGGTGACTGTCGCCGGCTACTATCTCTGGCGCATCTTCCCCGCCGACGGCGCCGATGAGGCCCGCATCCGTGCCAAGCCCTGAGGTCCAGGCCACCGACCAGCCGCCGCTGAGCGCGGCTCCGCGGCCATGGCTCGGAGCCGTCCAGCTGCGCTGGGGGCTGGCCTGCCTGTGGATTCTCGACGCCGGGCTGCAGCTTCAGCCGGACATGTTCACGCGCGCCTTCGCCGGCAACGTGGTCTACAACGCCGCCCTGATGTACCAGCCAGCCCAGCTGGAACAGCTGCTGTACAGGGCCGCCTCGGTGGAAGCATCGCACTTGCTGGTCCTCAGCCTCCTGATCGCCGCGGTCCAGCTCGCGCTCGGGGTTGGCCTGCTGCTGCCCCGCCTCAGCCGCCCCGCCCTGCTGGCATCGGTCGGGTGGGCCTCGGTGGTCTGGATCTTCGGGCAGGGCTTGGGCTTCATGGCAACCGGCACCGCGATGATCGAATTCGGCGCTCCAGGCTCGGCCCTGATGTACATCGCGCTCGCCGCCCTGGCCTGGCCCCAGACCGAGGGAGTAGGGCGAGGTTCTGGTCCGGCTCGCGCCCGTCTGGCGCGGTGGATCTGGTCCTCCTTCTGGGCCCTGGGCGCGATCCTCCACATCCCAATCCGCTTCTCAGCCGGAGCCGTCCTGGCCTACAACTTCCAAACCGCGGCCCAGCTCCAACCCCCGCCCCTCCAGGCCCTGGACTATCGCCTGGCGCGCCTTGCCTTCACCCACAGTCTGGGAATCTCTCTCGGCCTGGTCCTGGTCGAGCTGGTCCTCGCGGCGGCAATATGGCTGCCCCGCGGGCGCCGGCCGGCCCTCCTCGCCGGCGTCCTGCTGACCGCCGCCTTCTGGGTGCTCGGGCAGGCCATGGGGGGCATTCTCACCGGCCTCGGCACCGATCCGGGCACCGGCCCCCTGGTCGTGCTCCTGGCCCTCAGCCTCGGCCCAACCTTGCCGGCAGGCGTCGCGCCCCCAAGCTCCCCGAACCCACCCCGACCCGTTCGGAGGCAAAAAAAAGACCCGGCGATGACCTACTCTCCCACCCCGTCTCCAGGGCAGTACCATCGGCGCTGACGGGCTTAACTTCTGTGTTCGGAATGGGAACAGGTGTCTCCCCGTCGCTATCGTCACCGGATC
>JAKAWF010000077.1 GCA_021817025.1 bacterium | reverse complement strand
TTCGCCACCGCCTGGCAGGCGTACGCCGTCATTTCTCCCGCCCCCGCCCTGGAGTCCAGCTTATGGGATGGGCCGGAAGTTCGGGGCTGCAGCGGTCAGCCACATAGCGGCAGTTCTCGCACCGGTTCTCCTCGGGCCGGAGGCAGAGCCAGGTGCGTGCCCACAGTGTTTGCTGACGGTGGTCGGGGAGACAGGACTCGAACCTGCGACCCCCAGTCCCCCAGTTAGGCGCTATAGGTGCGCCCTCACGGTTGAGATCCATAGCGGCGCCAGACTTTCCGAAAGCGCTGCCCAAGGCGTCCATACCCCGAATGCTTTAATCAGGTTGCAAGGCCCCCGGAGGGGCAGTTGACGTACAGTCGCCCTATGGTCCGGCTCCGCGCTGTGTACCGGGCGCTCCGGCGCCTTGCCACGGACGAGCGGCTACCCCGGCCGGTCCGGTGGCTGCTGGTGTTCGGCCTGCTGCCCATCCCCGGCCCGGTGGACGAGGTGGCGCTGGGAGCGGCGGCTGTCCTGCTGCTCTGCTACCGCCGGCGGGTGCGGGAGATCCTCGCCGAGGGGCCGGCGTGAGGCGCCCTAGGGTGTGGGTGCGCTCTCCCGGCTGTGGGTGCGTAGGCTGCTCGGTGCCCCTGGTGGTGCTGGCGCTCGCCTGGGCGCTCCTGGTGGCAGTGGCCTGGGCGATGGGCGGTCCCTCGCTGTGAGGAAGTCCCGCAACGGCTGCTGCTCGGGCTGCCTGTGGGTCATCGCCCTGCTGCTGCTCACCTCATCGTGGCTGAACAGCTCTTGGCCGCTGCGGGCCGTGGAGCTGCTGATCGGGGTGGTGGTCCTGGTCGCGGCCGGCCTGGTGCAGGCGCGGAGGACCGGCAAGAGCCGCTAACGCACCGTCCCTCACCCGGCCGGTGGAGTTGCTTCTGCGGAGGGCGGGGCATAGGTACCTGGCGATCGCGGAGGCGGTCGGAGTAGATGGCAAGACAGTGCGGAACGATGCCAAAGTGGGAGGTGCCGACCCGTCGACACCTCAGATCAAAGCGAAGTCAACCGGCCTGGACGGGAAGCCGACCCGGCCGCCCGGCCACATCCGCAAGCGGCCGGTGACTCGGCTTCATCCATTGTTTGTGTTCTCCCAGCTCCCCGTCGCCGGGGACTGATCTATTTCGCATGAGGCGATGTTGTAGGCACCTGAAGCTGACGCGGTTGAAATGGACACTCCGTCCACTGCGAGTTCGCAAGTCACACTGCCGCCAGCGTTGAGCTGCGCGTCGATCGAGTAGTAGGACGGGCTCCCGAGCGGCTGCGTGACAGACATAGGGACCACGCCCTGAAAGTTCGACCCCGCTGGCCCATAAGTCACATCCGCGCTGTCGCCGGTGACTGCGTAGGTCACGGTCTGCGGCTTCGCCTGGGACGGGCAAATGTCCTTGGTCGCTAACGTGACCATCTGGATCGCGTCGCCCGCCGTCATGTTCGACCACGACTTCTCGGCGAAGGGCACTTCCGTGGCGACCGTGTTTCCACCTTGCAGGTCGCTGCACACTTGCTGCCCGAACGTGGCAATGGTGTCGTCCTGGACTGAGCTGTCGAAGCTGAAGGTACCCCGCATGTCGTTCACGAACTGTTGCTGACCGGCGCTGAGGGCGGGCGTGGACGTGGAGGTTGGTGTGGAGGACCTCCCCGGGCTCTTGGCAGAGGACAGTGGCGGCCCTCCGCACGCCGTGAGTCCGATGACGATGCCAACTGCTGCCATGGCGGATGCGATTCCGACCGTAACGCTTCCTCTCACCACCCGCTAGACCCTCCGAACAGCCGTGGCACCCGGGCCGCGATGCCGGGCTAGTACCTCAGCGTCACGGCGATTATCGTCCCAACGTGCGACGGCGACAAGTTCCTTTGGACGGAGGGCCGAGGCGCGGCCCGCGGTGCCAGCCCCAGTGGTGAGGACCGCGTCACGCCCACTCTCTTGCCATCTGACTTGAATCGACTCCCGCCTGCAATTGAGGCGGGCGCCCCGGTCAAGTCGGTCGACTCTCATCGAGCGCCTGAGTTCAAGTGTGGGCGGGTCGCTGGCCCGGATCTGCCGGCCTTGGAAGACCGGAGATACCTTGAGGAGCGTAGCGATCTCGGGGAGGGTGACGATCAGTTCAAGCGTCGAGATGCGCCCCTGACGGGACAATTTGGAGCATCATTTAGGTTGCGCCGCCACGACCGCGGGAGGGTTCATGGAGTGAAGTACGTCCGGCTCGGCACGAACGCCCTGGGAACTGGACTACTGGTAGTGGGGATCGCAGCCTGCGGGGGCACTGCGGCTCCGAGCACTGGCGGCGCAGCGACCCCACCAGCCAGCCCTACGCCCACGAATCTGACTCTCAAGGCCGCGGCGGCGGCGTACCTAGCTGACGTCGGGCCGGACAACGTGGCCGGGGCCAAATTCTCGGCAGTTGCGGCCACGTGGACCAACTCCACCACCGACGCCCAGGCCGAGGCGGCGGCCCAGCCGTTGCTCGCGGCTGACTCCGTGTTCGAGCATCAACTCGAAGATACAAACTGGCCGGGTTCGGCTGAGGCAGACGCTCGAGCGCTCGCGGGTGCAATGGCCCAGATCGATGCCTCCCTTGAGACGCTCAGCGCCGTCAACTTCCTGAACGCGGGCACATGGGAGCAAGGGTTCGCCAGCGCCGAAGCGGCATCCCTCGTAGACGCTAATGAGGTGCGGCACGACCTAGGGCTTCCGCCTGCCTCATGAATCGGTGTGGCGCCCCACACCCCTCTGGCGAATGACAGCCAGCGCGGCACCAGCCACGGCTCGGTGAGAATCGCCCCCATGCCCGTCTCACGACGTTGGCGGTGGCCCACTCTCCCGGGCCGGCGGCTCAAATGGCGCAGACATGCCCGTCAGGCCCAAGTAACATAGGCGGCCGCAAGCAACGCCCTTACGACCGAGCCGCTCAGTTCATCCGCTGGGCGTCTTCGAGTATGCGCCGGAAGCGCTCTTGCAACCCCGTCAGGGTCGGAGCCTTCCCGGGCTGCTTCCGCCTCTCGGCTCGGTTCACTGTTCACCTCCTGTCCCGCGCCACGCGGGATTGATCTCCACCGAGCCCAGCTTCAGCCGGAGCAACTGCTCAGCCGAGGGCGCGAGGGCCTCCGCCTGATCGCGAAGTGCAGCGACGTACGCGGCGGAGAGGCCGTTGTCCATCAGCTCGGTCAACGCCCACACCAGGGCATCGAGGCGGTCCGGCGAGTCGTGGGAGTCCTCGGTCCAGGTAGTGAGCTGCTGCTCGAGCTCGGTCAACTGCCCAACGTGGTGGACGCGCCCTTGCTCATACATGGACGCGATGGGCTCAGCCCGGACGGCCTTTCCCCGGCTGGCGGTCACCATCTTCACCGGGACCTTGGGGTCGACCGTCGCCAGAGTGTGCTCCACCATGTCGCCGCCGAAGTTCCTCTCGGCCACGATCCGGTCCGCCTTGAACTCGCGGTAGGCGGCGACCGCACGTCGCGCCCAGTCCTCGGGGTGGTAACGCCCAGATCGGTCGGCCAGCACGTAGCCGTGCCCGTCCCGGCCGCGGGCCGCCACGACGATCCCGGTCTCATCCTTGCCACCGCCTGCGGGGTCCACTCCCACCACCACCCGGACCAGATCCTCGGGAGCCGACTGCACCCGGTACTTGTCGAGGGTGGGGATCGACCACATGGCGCCCTCAACGTCGAGGAGCAGCTCGGCCTCGATCTCCTGCCTGCCGAGCGTGGTCCCGGCGTACCGGGCCAGGATCGAGTCCCGGAAGCTCGGCGCAAGGTTGGCCAAGTTGACCCACGTGCTCTCGCGCACCACCTTCACCCGCGAGTCCGCGACCAGCTCGCGGAAGAGCGCCGTGTTCTTGGGAGTGGTGGTCACCACCACCTGGGGATTCGGCCCCAGCCTGCAGGCCAGCAACAGCGTATCCCACGCGTCGCGGCCCGTCCAAGAGGCCAGCTCGTCACAGACCGCCATCGAGAACTGCGGGCCCCGGAGGCGGTCGGGCTCGGTGTCGGCGTAGATGCTCAGCATCGCCCCGTTGACCAGCCTCAGCACACCTTGAGAGCGGTTCCAGCTCTCCACCACGGACTTGGGCAGGATCGCCAGCAGGCCACTCCCAGCGCCTTCGACGAGCACGTCCCGGCCATCGGAGAAGCTCCGGCCCACCAGCGCCACCCTCGCCCCGGGGAAGGTCCGGCAGTGCTCCGAGGCCGCCTCGGTGGCCGCCCGGGTCTTGCCAGTCCCCCTACCCGCCTGGTAGACCCAGATAGGCGCGTCCGCGGGTGGGATCTGTGTCTCTGGCCGCGCCTGGGCCAGCCACCGGTTTCTGGCCGCCAGCCATTCGGCGTCCGGGTCGGAGGCCGGATGCTCGAGCCGCGCCGCCAAGGTGCCCCAGACCGACTCGGCCATCATCCGGCCTCTATGAGGCGCAGCTCTTGGGCTATCGACGCCCGCGCCGCGACCTGCAACTCGTCGGGCAGCCCCGCGCCGGCGAGCCCACGCGAGATCACGCCGAGAAACACCGCCGCAGTAGCCTCATTCACCCGCACCTGGCGCTCGTCCAGTCCGAGTCTCGCCAAGTCGTGCAAGAAGCGCTGGCTGCGGTCCAGGGCCCGCTCATAGAGCGCCACCTCGCTGCGGAGCTGCTCGCCCGTGTTGCCCTGGTAGCGAAGTTCCTCCAGGGCGGCCAGCCGAGAGTGAAAGAAGTCCTTGAGCCCCACCGCCTCGGCTGCCAGCGCTCGCAATTGCTCGACCGGATCGCCCAGGGGTGCGATGCCTTCCCGCTCGACTGCGCGTAGCGCCTTCTGCTCAGCCAGCCTCCGCTTGGCCGCTGCCATGTGCGCCGGAGTACGTCCGCCATGCATCCGGCAGCGCTGCTGGCCCCTCATCGCCTGCATCGCGCATGAGCCGCCGTCGCGTTTCTTCGCACCGCACAGCCGCCTGTTGACGGGACGGGAAGCCGGGCTTTCGCCCGGCCCCCCATCGCTCTCGGAGCTCACCGCCGCCGCTCGGGTGGCGGAGCGACCACGCGCCTGGTCTCCGCCGCGATGGTGTCGATCACCTGACGGCGCAGCCACTCGGTCGCGTCCACGCCCGCGGCGCTCAGCAACCGCCGAAAGGTCAGGCCTTGCTCGGCTGAAAGCTCGAACGTCGCGCTGATCCGGCCAGGCGAACTACCTACCGCCTTCTCGTACTTCAGTGCCTCGTAGCACACTCTGCAGGTCACCACCCCGCGCTCGTCGGGCTGGTGCTCGTGGCCGGTGGTTGACAGCGACCAGCTGCGCGAGCCGGGCGGGCAGGCTATCTCGTCCGGCCCCAAGTCGCTTGCCGCGATCATCTCGTCCGATGCCCTGCGCCGCGGTGTCGCCAAGGTGTCCATTGTCAGTTGCGCCATGTCTTTCTCCTCATTTCCGCTGTGCCGCTTCGGCGGCCATCTGTCGATACTCCAGGGACAGCTTCAAATCGATACCGGCGTAGTAATCCGCGAGCCGCAACAGTCGGTCCACCTCGGCCTGCACGGCCTGGGCTCGGGCGGGCGTGAAGCGCGACGGCGCGCCCTGAGCCGCCTTGTCGCCGTCGCCCGGGTTGACGGCATAGCGCGGGTGGTTTTCTGGTAACCAGGGGCACTCGGCAGCCCGGCGCAGCTCCCCTTGCGGATCGCCGTCAGCGTGCTGAGTGTGGTAGCCCTCCGGCGGGGCATCCTCGATCTCGTCGGGCTCTTCGTGATTCACCCACTCGCCGAACTGGTGGACGTGTCGGTGGCTGTGGATCTGGATCGCGCCGCCCGGATGGCGGTGAAAGTGGCGATGCCCGTGGGACTTAGCCGTGTCGAGGTCTGACATCCGTTCTCCTACTGCTCCGAGGTGGGTGGAGTGGGGCGAGGTCGCGGGAGCGCGCGGCCCCGCCCCGGAGTGCAGGCCGTTGAACTGACAAAGTTCGGCCCGCGAGAGGAGATTGTTTCGAGGCGGTCGGTGCCGCCATCGCGAGAATCGGCCGCCACGGCCACGATTCGGCCTCGGCGGTCTCGGACACGCGCCTTGCCGCTTCCGCCCCAGCTAGGGCCGGTTCCTGCGAGCGAAAGGGCCTCGGCGGCCGTCCGGGCTTCCTCCACCGAGTCGGCCCAGTACCACTCGCTCACTGGAGGGCACGCCCAGTCGTGGTGACCTGATCGGCGGCTCGGTGGGTTCGGGTACCACCGCCAGCGGTGGCCGTACTTCGCCAGGATCACCGAGTCCCTGGGATCGTTAACCGCCAAGTCTTCAGCGGGCATCGGCGATCTCCTGGACCTCAATCACCCACCGCGGGGCGGAGCCCACGGCGTAGCGCTTCGCCGCCACCAGGTCGACCACCTGGGAGTCGTCTTGCCAGAGCACGTCGCAGCCGTCTTCGGCCAGCTTCACGAAGTTGGACAGGTCCGGCCTCCGGGTCGGCCGCGCCGTCGCCCGATCCCTCTTGGCGATGCTCGCCGGCATCTTCACCCAAGCGGTCACCGACAGCCGTACCGGGCCAGCGAACCGGGGATGGTCACCCAGGGCCTCGGTCGCCTGCTGCCTGATCCTCCACATGGCGGCCTGGGCGCCGGTCGGCGTGTAGCCGTGCGCCTTGCCGCCTCTGACGGCCACCCTTGGCCTCGGTAGCGGGACGGGCTCATCCCACACGGTGAAGACCAGCCGGCGGACGGGCTCACCATGCTGGTCCCTGCACTCCTGGCACCCGGCCCCGAAGTCCGGGTTCCCGCAACCGCAGGCCGCCGGCCCGGCGTCAAAGGGCAGCGGGCCGGTCCCGACCTCATCGAGGAGTCGGGTCGGGTAGATAACAGGCTGAGTTCGGCATCCGTTACCGATCTCGGCCTCGATCGGCCTACTTGTGAGCTTGGGCCTCGCTGAGATCGAATCAGTAGCGCCTAATACTGTGTTAGGCGCTGCAGGCGGCTTCATCTGTGAGCCCTCCGGTGGGTCGCCTGACCGGCCGGCGGGAGCTGGGCGATCACCGGGGCTCGGAGCACCCGCAAGGCGCGACCTAGGCCAGCTGGCACCGGGTGGCCCTCGGCGGGGCGAGCGCGGAGGACCGCCTCGCCGTCCTCGGCCTTTACCGCCTCCAGCTCGATCCCGGCTGTCTGGCACACGTCCAGCAGGTGGTGGGCGAAGTGGCCCTCCACCACGGCGACGAACGCGGCCAGCGCTTCCTCGAACGGCTCCGGGGCAGCGTAGGAGACCGAGGTGGCGATGAGCGCCTCCAGCTCGGCGGCTTCCCGGGGCGCGGTGGAGCACCGGGGCACGGGAAGGGAGTGGTACTTCACGGCCAGACCCTCGAAGGCGTCTGCCGCCGCCTGGGCTCTCTCGGCGATCCTCGCCTCGATCAGCTTGCAGAGGTCCGGCTTGGCCGCCTTCAGCTCTGGCAGCAGATCACCGGGGATGCGCTCTAGCGGCGAAACCATGATCTGGCCCGGCTCCGCCAGCCGCGCGTTAACTCCCAGCTCGGCCAGGCGGTCGAGCATCTCTGCGGGGGTCACAGCGCGGCCTCTGGCGTAGTCGCGTCTACATGGGCAGCGGGTCCGACGGACGCCGGGATGGGCGCTACCTGCGCGGCGCGCGCGTCCCCACCCTGCTCTCGTCCGTGTGGTTCGCCCGTCCGTTGCCTCTCCACGAGAGAGCCAGCAGTCAAGGCCACCTGGCGGGCTGGCGCTCCGTCAGGAGTACCGCCAGCCGCCAGGTTGCCGCCAGGTTGAGGTTTCGGCTGTTCCAACCTCACCTGACGGGGGGGGTCCTTAGGGGGGGGTCCGCCAGGTTGCTTTTCGGGGGTCCCAACCTGGCGCGGCTCAGCCGCCAGGTTGCCGCCAGGTTCGCCAGGTTGGGCCAGGGCGAGGGGGCTGAGGGTCCACCGGACGGTCTTGCCGCGCACCGTCTTGATGCTGATGTCGGGGTCGCGGCGGACGCTGCCAGACAGGGCAAGCTGTCGGAGGGCGCCCTTCACGGCGGTGAGTCCCGGCCTTGGCTCGTCCAGGGCCTGGTGGACCTCCTGGGTGGTTTGCGGGGTGGTGGAGAGCACCTCCAGGGCGAGCCGGGACAGCTCGTTCAGGTTGACCTCGCCAGGCTCGCCAAGGACGACGAACTCCAGGCCGCGCTTCTCGTAGACCACCTCTTGGCGGTCGATGAGCCGTGGGTGGCTCGCCAGGACGCGGCGATCGGGGTGGTCCACGGTGTCGAACTTCAGCTCGATGGCGATGTCGAAGGCCCCCAGCAGGGCGTGGGCCCCGCTGATGGCCTCCCCGTGGTCGCCGCCGCCCTTCCGCTGGTGGTGGGCCATCACCAGGGTCTTGTCGGCCTGGCGCATCGCAGCGGCCCAGGGGTTGACCACCCGGGCCACCTCGGAGTTATCCCGCTCGTCCTGGAGCTGGAGGAGGTTGCGGAGGGTGTCCACAATGACGATCTCCTCCGAGCCCGCGACCGCCCGCTCCATCAGCAGCTCGGGATCCACGCCCAGCGCACAGACGACCTGGAGGCCGGACCAGTCCCCACCAAGGCCCCGCAGCCGCAGGGCCCACATGGTGCGGGGCTCCTCGCTGAGGACCAGGACCCGCTGCCCGGCGTGCAGCCAGCCGCGGATCAGGCGGACGATCAACTCAGTCTTGCCCGCGCGGGGATAGCCGCTCAGCAGGTGCGACCACTTCTCGACGAACCAGCCGTCCAGGCCCAGCATGGGCAACCAGAGCATCTGGAGGTCGTCCTCGGTCATCGCGGCCAGCTCTGACCCGCTGAACTCCACCAGCAGCCCGGAAACCGGTGGTTTCGCGGCATGACGGTCTGGCGTTCCGTTCGTGGGAGTCTGCGCCGGGGTGTAGCTCTCGGTCACCCTTTCCAGGGCGGCTCCGATGGTCCGGTCTCGGTAGTCGGCACGGTCCCACTTCTCGCGGTAGAGTCCCGATTGCCGGATCACCGCATCGACCACCGATGGGTCCTGGCTGTAGAAGGCCACCAGGCTGCAGAGAGCCAGGTCTGCCGCCGAATCGTCTCCCCCGAAAGCCGAGGTGTCGCCCCGCATCAGGGCCTCGAACTTGGACGAGTTCTTGGCTTTGCTCGCCAGGCCGATCACCTCCCAGGCGGTGAGGCCGGAGGTAGATCGGGGAGCGGTGGCGTTGGTGTGGGGCCTCTCCGGGAAGAGTTCCCAGTACAGACGCTCCAGCTCCTCTTGCCGCTCCTCGATGGTGGCGGGAGTGCCCGGCAGGTGCTGGCCGGTGACGGTCAGAAACCGGGAGCGGTCGTAGATCTCGATGTTGCCTTTGCGGCATCGTGGGCCCGGCTTGGCGGCCTTGAGGAAGATTCGGACGCCCTCCTGGCTCGGCGAGATCTCGGAGTAGGAGTCGAGCAGGTCGATGACGCGCTGGGCCCAGGGCTCGATCTCTCCGGTGGTGGAGTTGCGGCAGTGGTCGAGGTCCGCGCCGACGTAGCTCTGGCCGGCGGACACCTGGAAGCCCGTCCCGGAAACGCGGCCCTCGGTCAGCGACTTGGCAGCCTCCGCGAAGGCCCCCCAGGTGGATGGGTCGTCGCAGGAGGCGCGGCGAGTGCCGTCCGTTGTGTAGGGCACCTTCGTGGCCTTACCTTCGCGGACCTCGCGCTTCCACGTGACCCACTGATCGAGGGCCCGAAGCTCGGCTGGAATCTGGTCACGGAGCCGGGTCACGAGACCACCCCCTGCTCGTCCACAGCGTGGAGAGGGACAGCGGTCTGCCGCGCCATTACCAGCCTCTTCAGCTCGGCCTTGGCGAGCACCATCTCGACGAAGAGCCAGCGGGGGAGGCGGCTGCCTGGGTGTACCAGCAGGTGGTCGTCCGCAGTCACCACCGCCTCGATCTTCAGCTCACGCAGATGAGCGAGGATTTGTTCGGCGGTCATTCCCAGAACCCCAAGGCGTCGGCCACTGCTTCGTCCCCGGCGCCGTCGGGCACAGTCGCCAAGAGGCGCAGCAGCTCCGGCCCGCGGCGGATAAGGGCCGCCCAGTCCTCACGATCGAGCTCGATGGCGTCCGCGTGCTCGAAGTCTTTGCCTTTGAACATCTCGCGCCAGCCGGTGCCAGCGGCTAGACGCCAACCGCTGGCGCCCGTACGGGTCAACTCAGCCATGATCGGGTCCACGTAGAAGGCGCGGGGTACCGACCCCGGGGTCAGATCCTCGTCGTCGGTGTTAGGGTTACTAGCTGACTGGAGTGGCATCGAGAGTGCCCTCCCGCTCGGCTAGCGCCGCCCGGGGTTGGCTCCCTGAGGCGGCGTTTTCATACACCCCGAGAATGCCGTCGGCCCCAGGCATAACGGGAGTCAAGGCGAGGGCGCGAGCTAGCTTCCTGATCGTGAGGTAGCTGATGGACCGACCCGTAGCGGCATGGCTTAAAGTCGGCTCCGAGACGCCGGCGGCGCGTGCCAGCTCAGCTTGGGTCATGCCCCGTCGAGCTAGTTCTCGGCGGAGGCCGACAGTATCGAGCGCGGCCCTCACCTGAGAGCATCCAGAGGTCTGTTTTCGGCCACGACAGCACCCTCGCCTCCGGCCCCACCTTCGTGGTGGCGACGGTCAGCCAGCGCCGCGCAACGGCCGCTTAACGCCCCGGACAGCTCTTCGCGGGTTTCAGCCCGACTAGCCGTCCGATCCTTATCCGAATGTTAGTTCGGCGCGAACCGCCTGTCAAGTCTCACCAGGTGGAGTCTTGGCACCAGGATGCTAACGCGTGGCCGACCGACCGCCGGCGAGCATTCGGAGCACTCGACCAGGACCACCTCCGCCTCGTGCGAGTGGACGAAGTTGGCCACGATCCCTTGAGGCGCGGGCCCAGTCGCCATCGCCCGCTGCTGTCGGCCTCGGATGGGCACGTCGAGGGTCGGGCGAGTCCTACTCCGGCGAGCTGTTCCCCGCACCCTCCAGGTCGGCAGGCCGTCTCGCTGGTCCTGCGGGCGGGCACGGACCAGGGTCTCCACCAGGTAGGCATCCCCGCGAACCAGGTGGGCGAGCGTGCCGCCGCAGGTTGACCACCCGCAAAGAAGGCGCTCCCCCGACTTGTCCCAGCGGACCCGGGGTGTCCCGAGGCCCTCCAGCCGAGCCCACGCCACCAGGTGCCGCCCCTCGGCGACTGGGGCCCACATGCCCCGCGTCGATCCACGAGACCCTAGTACGAGGAGGTCTGGGTCAATCCCGGCGCTCAGGCGCAAGGCGGCGATCAGTGCGCCCTCGACCTCGGGGTGCTCTTCCAGCACCTCGACCGTCGACCAGTCGCGAGCCGGCAGTCGGGTGTAGGGCACGGAGAGAAGGGCAAAAGTCACTGCGTGGTCCCGCCCGACGGCGACGGCAGCTCCTCCAGGGCCGGGATCCCCAGCGCGATCCGGATGGTCTCGCGCACGTCATCGCCCGCGAGTGTCCCTTGCGCCAGCAGCGCGCTGGCGACGGCGGCAATCTCTCGCGTGTGCGCCTTCACCAAGCCCCGGGCTACCAACTTCCGCCACCTCAACAGTGCAGAGGCCTCCTCTGACCCCCGAGAAAGGTAGAGGGCGAGGTCGGCCGCGATCCCGAAATCGGTAGTGCTGCCATGCCAGTTCCGGCGGCCGCGATAGGCGGCCTCTGCCTCATGCCCTGCGAAGCAAACGACGATGTCTTCCAGCATCTTCACGTACTGCGCTGCATCGACGTCCACTTCGGGGTCGAAGCCCCGTCCGAAGTCGGGAGATGAAATGCTGCTCCCCGCGAAGTCCTCTCCAGGTTTGATAGTCACGGACTCAATGGCGTGGTCGAAGTAGAAGGCCGCGACCGCGTGGCCCGCCTCATGGTGCGCTACGGCCTTGCGGCGGGCGCTGGCGGCGGCTGGACCACCGGATGCACCAGCCGGGCCGAGGTCCTTGCTCACCCGTCCTTCCCTAGCAGGACCGCCATCGCCGCCGCGTAGTCGTCGCTGGTGCTGAGGTGGGAGTAGGTGCTCTGGATCATCGCCAGGTCCGCGTGGCCGAGGATGCGCTGGAGGCTGATGATGTTGCCGCCCCGGCGGAGCCATTCGGTCGCGAAGCTGTGCCGGAACAGATGAGGATGAACTCGCTTCTCCAGTCCGGCCTCCCGGCCCAGGATCCGCACCGCCTGCTCCACGCCCGACTTGGTCAGCGGGGCGTACCGCCCGTCCGGCCGCTTGCGTAGGGCCACGAAGAGCTCGTCCCGCCCCTCCGCCCGCATCCCCGCAATGTGGCGCCGCAGGCGCCGGTAGAGGCCCGGTGAGACTGGCACCAGCCGTTCCACGTCACCCTTGCCGAGCACGCGGAGCAGGAACTCGCCCCGCCGGGGCTCCCGGAGGTCCTCCACGCGCAGGGCGAGTAGCTCCCCGAGCCGGATGCCGCAGTCGGCCAAGACCCTCACGATCAGCTTGTCGCGCTCGGTCTTGGCGGTGTTCTCCAACTGCTGAATCTCGTCCCGGGACAGCACGTCGATCACCCTCTTCTTGTCCTTCGGGAGTCGTGGACTCGCGCCCACCTCCGCTGCACCGCCATCGGGATCTCCTACCCAGGACAAGAAACTCCGGGTGGTGCGAACGTAGGACCGTACCGTGGCCCGGCTCAGCGGCCCACGGGCTCCGCCCTCCTCGAGGAGCTGAGTGGTGAAGCGGCCCACCAGCGGGGCGGTCAGCTGCGCCGGGGAGGTGACGCCCTCCCGGGCACACCAAGGCAGGAACACGCGGCGGAGGGTGGCGTCGTACATCTCCACGGTCCGGAGTGACCGCCCGCGCGCCCGGCAATCGGCGACGTAGGCATCGGCCAGCGCCACCACTTCGGTCGGGATCTCTGGCTTAACAACCGCGAGCTTGGGCATCTCCGCCTCCGATAGAGCGCCAGAGCCGCTTCCAGCGCCTTTTCCAGAATCTAGCTACACTGTAGCGCCAGGCACGTCAGATTACAAGTGGGTTTACAGCGCCTTACACGTCAGAGACAAGAGTGCCCGCTGAACTCGGGCTGAAGTGAGATTGGTCGGGGAGACAGGACTCGAACCTGCGACCCCCAGTCCCCCAGACTGGTGCGCTAACCATCTGCGCCACTCCCCGCCGAACTCGGTGAGCATACCAAAACGCCTATAATCGCCCCCGGACACC
>JAKAWF010000076.1 GCA_021817025.1 bacterium | reverse complement strand
GGCCTTGGTGGCCGGGTTGACGCAGGAGGTTGGGGACGCGCTCGGGGAGGCGGTCACGGCGCTGACGGGCTTGCTCGTGGGAGTTGGAGCCGAGACCCCGGACTGGAATGAAGCGCCGCACGAGGCCAGCAGCAGGCTGACCCCCAGGGCGGCGATCGCGCCACCCAGGGTGGCCAGTTTGGATCTGCTCGACTTCAATTCACCATCTCCTGCCGACTGAGTCATGGGCTGGACCTGCGACGGTGGTCACTCTACCGGACAGGCCGGTCGGGCCTGGGCCCGGCAACTGGACGCTCGACTCGGCCTCAGCTGCGGTGGTGTCCGTTGCTCGCCGGGCAGACGTGTCCGCTCGCATCGATGGGAAGGTGGCAGAGCGGGCAGAGCGGGCGCCCGCCCATCACCACCAGCAGGCAGCGCTCCCCGAGGCGGCGGATCTGGGCGGAGGTGGCCACCAGGCGGGCCGCCCGCAGGCTGTCATCCTCATCCCCGTCCGCCTCCTCTGGCGGCATCGAGGTGGGACGCTCCTCCAGCAGCAGCGTGCAGCTGCCCTGGCGTTCATCCCAGGAGAGCTGAATGCTGCCGATGTGCCAGCCGGGAGCACCGGTCGGCCCCTGCACCGGCTCGGGGGCGGCCCCTTGGTGGCCCTCCAGCGGGTCCAGGATCGCCAGGATCTGAGCACCCAGCTCCTGGAGCTGGACCTTCTCGACCAGGAGCGTGCGGCAAGCCGAGCCCTGGCGGGCCTCCAGGAAGAACGTGCGCTGGCCGGGCTCGCCCTCCACGCCGACCGTGATCACATCCGCGGGGTCGAAGTCGATCTCGAGGATGGCCATCGCTCAATTGTGGAGGATCGCCCTGCCGTCCGGCTGATCCGTTCGAGCCCTCAGTGGTCGGCGAGTGGGCCACGGTTCTCGGCGGCGCGTTCGATGTGAGCGGCCGCGTTGACGATGCCCAGGTGGGTGAAGGCCTGGGGGAAGTTGCCGAGCAGCTCCCCGGTCTTGGGGTCGAGTTCCTCGGAGAAGAGGCCCAGGTCGTTGCCGTGGGCGACCAGGTGCTCGAAGAGATCACGGGCCGGCCCCAGCTGACGCTGCATGGCGAGGTTGTTGACCAGCCAGAAGGAGCAGAGCAGGAAGGTTCCCTCGCTGGATCCAAGCCCGTCGTCGCGCCGGTAGCGGTACACGAAACCGTGCTCGTCGGTGAGGTCTCGCTGGATCGCCTGGACCGTGCTCCGCACCCGAGGATCCATGGCGGGCAGGAAGTTCAGCATCGGGATCATGAGCGCGGTCGCGTCCAGCGCGTCCTGATCCAAGATCTGGCGGAAGGCGCCCAGCTTCTCGCTCCAGCCCCGGGTCAGGATGGCGTGGCGGATCTGCTCCCTGGTCCAGATCCACTCGTCGCGGCGAGGATTGTCGATCTGGAGCGCGTCGGCCAGCTTGAGTCCGCGGTCCATGGCGACCCAGCAGAGCAGCTTGCTGTAGAGGAACTGCTGGGCGCCGCCGCGCACCTCCCAGATCCCGTTGTCGGGCATCTCCCAACTCTTGGCGACGTGCTCCAGCATGTCGATCAAGCTCAGCCGCAGTCCGCTGGCCTCGGCCTCGCCGTAGCGGAAGTGGAGGTAGGCGGCATCCATCGCCTCGCCGTAGATGTCGAGCTGGAGTTGGGTGGCCGCGCCGTTGCCGGTCCGCACCGGGCGCGAGCCCCGGTACCCCTCCAGGTGGGCCAGCTCGCGCTCCGGGAGCTCGGTTTCGCCGTCGATTCCGTACATGGTCTGCCAATCTCTGGGATGCTGCTGATGCACTCGCCCCAGCCAGCTCATGAAGCCGGCCGCCTCCTGGTGATATCCCAAGAGCTGCAGGGCATAGATGAGAAACGAGGAGTCCCGCAGCCAGGTGAAGCGATAGTCCCAGTTGCGGGCACCCCCGATCCACTCCGGCAGCGAGGTGGTCGGCGCGGCCACGATGGATCCCTCGGGCGCGTAGATGAGGAGTTTCAGCGCGAGCGCGCTGCGCAGGACCAAGTCCAGGTACGGGCCGTCGTAGTTGCACTGCCCGATCCATTCCTCCCAGTACCGCTGGGTCTCGGCCAGCAGTTGGATGGGGTTGTCCTCATGGGGGTAGGTGCGGTCGCGGTCATAGCGCAGCAGGATGGCCTGGGGTGTGCCTCGATGCAGTTCGAGGCGTTGCACCGACGCCGACCCCTCCCGCTCCCAGGCCGTCGGTCCGTCGACGTGGAGATGGAGTGAGTCACGCTCCAGGCTGAGGCAGCGGTCGCCACTCCCGGCGATGGTGACCGCCGGCGCGACGAGGCCGTATTCGAAGCGCGCGTCCAGGTGCACGGACGCCTTGAGATCGGCGTCCGGGGCCTCCAGCAGGCGGACCATGATGTGGTCGTGCTCGAGCGTCCGCTGACGTTCGCGAACCACCATGAAGTCGGTGATCCGGAGCCGGCCGTGGGGACTGCTGAGGTTGGTCTGAAGAATGTTGGTGCCGGGGAGGTAGCGTCGGCTGTCGGGGATGAACCCGCCTTCCACCTCGACCCACATCGCGCCCCCCTTGTCGGCGTCGAGCAGCCTTCCAAAGATCGACGGGCTGTCGAACCGCGGCACGCACATCCAGTCGATCGAGCCCACCCGGCTGACCAGGGCGGCGGTGTGGAGGTCGCCGATGACTCCGTAATCCCCGATGGGTAGATAGCGGGGTTGGTCCATGAATGCATCCCTCCGCTTGACTTGGGGCGGCAGCTCCATGCCTCATGATCGCGCCCTCACCCCAGGGGGCGCCACTCAGGCCGAGTCATCAGACGCCGCCGTCTCCTCGGCCGGGGGCCGGTGGCGGAAGAATGCGTAGAAGGCCAGTGCGCTGGCCAGTTGCAGGGCTCCGCCCAGCAGGAAGGGGAGGGACAGGAGGGCGTGCTCGAAGAGGTCCCCGGCCAGCGCTGGGGCGGCCGCGCTGGTGACCTGGGAGGGGACACTCGACCAGGCTGATACCCGGGCCAGCTCGTCGCCGTCGGCGACCCCCATGACGTAGGACTGACGCAGGGGCAGGGCCACCCGCTGGGCCATCATCCGCACCAGATAGAAGGCGCCTGCGAGCAGGAACGTCGGGGACAGCACCATCGGCACCAGCAGGACCGACTGCAGGATCCGAAACCAGGTGGTGGCCCGCACGATCCCCAGCCGGCGCGCCAACGGGGATGCCGCCAGGTTGGCCACCAGGGTGGCGGCGTTGACCACTGCGTAGAGCTCGCCTATGGTGGCCGCACCCACCCCGTAGCGGCGGTACAGCCAGTAGGTCATGAAGGGCCCGAACATCCCGGTGGCCGCCCCGTTGAGACCGTTGACCACCCACATCCGATAGAGCAAGGGTCGGGAGCGGCGGGGGAACATCGGGATGGGCGCCCGGGCGGCCTCTTGGTGAGGCCGCGCGACTTCCAGCAACCAGATCGCGAGCACGCCGGCCAGCAGCGAGCATCCGGCGATCGCGAGCAGGGCGGGGCGGTAGGCGCCCAGCAGCTGAGCCCGAGGTCCGTGATCGCTGACCAGGCCCACCACCAGGAGGCTCCCGAGCACTCCTCCCACGGAGGAGGCGAAGTTGATGCGGGCGAAGGCTGAGGTTCTCAGGACCGGCGGCACGGACTGGGTCAGGAGCGCCTGTTCAGCGGGGCGGTACGGTCCCACCATCCCGCCACCGGCCCCTCCGCCGCGGCCGAACGAGCCCAGGGAGGCGGCCATGAAGACCACCACCGGGTTGAGGGTCAACGCCAGCGCCAAACCCGCCAGGGCCGTCAACAGCGGCACCACCACCAGGAAGGGCTTGCGCCCGAGGTGGTCGGAGGCCAGCCCGATCCCAAGCGAGAAGACGCCGGAGGTGATCGCCACCAGCATGAAGAGCAGGCCGAGCTCGAGGGCGCTGTAGCCGGCGCGGGCCAGGTACACCGGGATCACCACCCCGGCGATCGCCCGCCCGGCGCTCATGGGGACCCGGGCGGCGGTGATCAGGCCGGCGTTCCGTCCGAGCCGGACCGGCCAGAGGCGGGAGCGCCAGCCGTGCCCGCTCACTCAGGGCAGGGTGCTGGACGGAAGGTGGCGGAGGCTTGCCCGAGCACCTCAGACCACCGGGGTCGGGTGGCTGGGCATGGCCCGGAGGGCGCTGGTGAGCACATGGATGGCATTCATTCGAACTCAGAATAGCCACAACGCGGTGCTGGGGAGGGTGCTGCCCGGAGACGACCGATGTCGGTTTGGCGGGAGCCGCGGGGCGCGCTGGGGTCCGCGGCGAACTCTCTCCGCGACCGCCCCTGGGGTCTGGTCCGCACCTGGTCCGCCCTTGTGGGTTGAGCTTGCCGATCGGGGGCGGAGCGGGAGGGATTCGAACCCTCGAAGGAGTTGCCCCCTTACGGCATTTCCAGTGCCGCGCCCTCGGCCACTAGGCGACCGCTCCCGCTTGGATTCTACGGGACCTCCGCCGCGCGCCAGAGACGTGACCGGCGGGGGCTCCGCTCGAGCTCGTGAACGGCCAGGTTCACGACTCGGCCGCGGGCAGGATGCGGGCTGGCGGATCTCCCGGCCATGAACGCTTCGCCAGCACTTGCCGGGGGGCACTCGGCGACGGGCCACGGGATCCCGCTGCTCGAATGTCCAGGCGTCTTCGGTCAGCGGCGCGCGAGCCGGCGTTCGCCGCTGGTACCCGGCTGGTAGGTGAGACCGTAGTGTTCGAAGACGGCCGCCTCGTTGATCGCCAATAGCTCACCGTCGGTGTCGATGGCAGGAGCGTCCCGGACGAGTTTCTTGGAGTAGGACACCTTCAAGTAGCCGGGCCCCACTTTGGCGCCGAGCAGGGGCACGAACACGAGCCGATGCGCCATCATCCCGACCTTCACGGTGGCGAAGGATGGCTCGTCGCTGGCAGTGTCGTAGTAGATCGCCTCCAGCTCGCCGATCTTGGCACCGTCATCGTCCACCACGTCATGCTCCCGCCAGTCTCGAATGTCGTCTGCCTCGAACATGTTTCCCTCCATCTGCCGGGCTCAGCGCCCGGCCACAAGTATTTGGCGTGCCCAAGACGAAGGGCCGATCCGCCCTCTGTTCCGATTCCCGTGTCGGCGCGTCGACCTCGTCCCGGATTGGGCTGGTGGTGAGATTGGGGGGCTGGAATGACCTCCCTCGAGCGCAAGCCCCTGGCTTCAGCCATGGGGTCGAGCGAGTCCCGAAGTGTTACAACAAGAACCTCGGCACGGAGCGCGGCTCCACCTCCACGACTTCGGGGGTTGCCGGTGTCGAGGTTGTCAGAGAACCCACGAGTCAGCTGCTTTGCGGCGGTACCGGAAGCGGGGCTTCCGGACAGAGTGGGTCGGCTAGAGCCAGTACAACCCCGGTCTACGGCGGGGGCGGTGAAAGCCGTCCGCGAGACAACCGGGGCCAGACTGGAATCCCCCGGATTCATCCGTGGGGAGGATGTCAACGTTGGCATGCGGTTCACGGGTGGGCTGTCCATGCGGGCCGAGTGGGCGGAGAGGGCGGGATTCGAACCCGCGGTGGCGGTGAAGCCACACCGCTTTTCGAGAGCGGCACCTTAAACCACTCGGACACCTCTCCTTGGCCCAGTGAGAGTCTATTCTCCGCAGCGCCGCCCCGGGCGGGGTCAAGGCACCCGGTCTCACGGCCTTCTCCCGCCCGGGGCGGCGCTATGCTCGCATCAGTGGACCGCAGACGGGTAGGCGTGGCGGCCGTGGGGATCCTGCTGCTGGCCGGCGTCATCGCCAGCCGGGCCGTGGTGACCAGGGCTCCACCTCCCCCGCGGGCCGGTTCGGCGAGCGGGGCCGGGAGCGCTCAGCTGATGGTTCTGAACGGCGCCGAGTCGCTCAGCGTGTCCGCCGCCAGCCTGGGCGCCGAACTGTACCGCGCCCAGGTGAGTCCTCCCGGCGCTGCCGTCATCACCACCCCCCAGACCGGCGAAGTGGAGGTGTCCCAGGGGAGCTCGGCGAGCGGCAGCACCCACATCGCGATCCAACTCAGCCAGCGGGTGGAGTGGACGATCTCCATCCGCGGCGGGACCACGACCTGCTCCCTCGACCTCTCAGGCCTTCGCCTCGGTGGTCTCACCGTCAGTGGCGGCGCCCAGACCATGACCCTGCGGCTGCCGGAAGCTGTCGGGAAGATCAATGTCGCCGTGACCGGAGGCGCCACCCAGTTGGCCGTGAGCGCCCCCAGCGGGGTCGCGATGAGGGTCTTCGCTGGGGCCGGGGTGGGGTCCGTCACCAGTAGCGGTCCGGGCCTGGTGGTGGCCGACAACTCCCACCTGATCACCTTCGGGAACTACGCTGCCGCGGCCAACTCGTACGCGGTGCGGCTCACGGCAGGGGCGGCCACCCTGAGGGTGATCGAATCGTGAGCGGCCGCCCGGGGATGGGCCGGCGCCGAGGTGGGGCGCGCGGGCTCAGGGGCGCTGGCCTCTGAGGCCCTGGAAGAACTGCTGCAGGAGACCCGCGGATCGATCCGCCAGACAGCCGGCCTCAACCACCGGGTGGTGGTTTCCGGCGGCATTTCCCAGCACGTCGTAAACACTGCCGAAGGCTCCCTTGCGGGGGTCGTCGGCACCGTAGACGACGCGCTCGACCCGGCTGAGCAGGATCGCCCCGGCGCACATGGGGCAGGGCTCCAGGGTGGAGTAGAGGGTCACTCCCTCCAGGCGCCAGGTGAGGAGGCGGCGCCCGGCCCGCCGCAGCGCCAGCATCTCCGCGTGGGCGGTCGCGTCCCCCAGGCGTTCCACCCGGTTGGACCCGGCCCCGATCACCTGGCCCTGCCGCACCGCCAGCGCTCCCACCGGCACCTCCCCGCGCCGGCCGGCGACGGCCGCCAGCCGGAGAGCGTGCTCCATGAAGAACCGATCGGTCCTGGGCGCAGCGCCGCGGGCGCCCTCGGAGGACCGGGGTGGAAGGCTCACGTGATCGGGATTCGGAATGCCGGCCATCTCTATATATACTTGCGGTCCACGCGGTGGCTATAGCTCAGTAGGTTAGAGTGCCAGGTTGTGGCCCTGGAGGTCGAGGGTTCAAGTCCCTCTAGCCACCCCACCGTCGTCGGTCGCTCCGGACCCCTGTGCTATGCTGCCTGCGACCCGGAGCCCAGCTGGAGTCGGCATGGCCGAGCGCGGCGGGGTCCGTGGTGACTATTTAGGAGGCGCAGTTCAGCATGCTTCAGGGTGAAGCCAAGGCCGCGATCATCGACGGGCACCGTCGCCACCAGGGTGACACCGGATCGCCGGAGGTCCAGATCGCGATCTTCAGCGAGAGGATAAGTCAGCTCACCGAGCACCTCAAGGTCCACCCCAAGGACCATCACACGCGGCGAGGCCTGCTCAAGCTGGTGGGCAAGCGGCGGCGGCTGCTGGACTACCTGATGCGAGTCGACATCGGCCGCTACCGGGCCTTGGTGGCCGAGCTGGGGCTGCGCCACTGACAGGGATCGTTAACCGGGGCTCGGGCATCAGTCCGCGACCGGCAGTATTTATTCAGCCGCACACCCCTCACTGGGGAGCGGTGGCAGGCCTCGTCGAACCGGTGCAGGCACGGTTGGAGACTGGCGATTGGAGCCGAACCAAGGTTCAGCTCTCATCCCCACTCCCTAACCGCGCAGCCCTCACGGCGACCGGTGAGCCTCCGGCTTCCCCTGGGAGGACGCGGGGAGGCAGGCGATGGAAAAGACAGTTGTTGCGCGCACATTTGATGGTGCTGAGCTAAGCATTGAGACCGGCCGGCTGGCCGGCCTGGCCAACGGCGCGGTGGTGGTTCGCCAGGGCGACACGGTGGTGCTGGTCACGGCGACCGCCAGCCGGGGTCCGCGCCCGGGGATCGACTTCTTTCCCCTGACGTGTGACTACGAGGAGAAGATGTACGCGGTGGGAAGGATCCCGGGGTCCTTCTTCCGCCGCGAGGCACGGCCCGGCGAGGCCGCGATTCTGGCCTGCCGAATGATGGACCGGCCGATGCGCCCGCTCTTTCCCAAGGACTTCCGCAACGACGTCCAGATCGTGGCCACCGTCCTGTCTGCCGATCAGCTCCACGACCCCACGATCATGGCCCTGATCGGCGCGGGAGCGGCGGTGGCGATCAGCGACATCCCTCACGGCGGCCCGGTGGCGGCGGTGCGGATGGGCCTCTTTGACGGCGAGCTGGTGGAGAACCCCAGCCTGCCGGCGCTGGAGCTTGAGGGCAGCCGGCTGGACCTGATCGTGGCCGGCACCAAGCACGCCATCAACATGGTGGAGGCGGGCGCCAGCGAGGTCTCCGAGGAGGTCATGGTGGAGGCGCTGGCGAGGGCTCACGAGCGCATCAAGCAGATTGTGGAGATGATCGAGGAGCTGGTCGCCAAGGTCGGCAAGCCGGACATGGAATACCCCCATGTCGGCACGCCGGCCGAGATCAAGCAGGCGGTCGCCGAGGTCGCCTACGACCGCATCAACCAGGCCTTCAGGGAGGCCGACAAGCCCCAGCGCGACGTTCAGCTCGACGCCGTCAGGGCAGATGTCCAGCGGCAGCTCCAGGAGCGCTTCCCGGATCACGGCGGCGATGTGTCAGCCGCCTTCGAGTCGGTCCTCAAGATGGCTGTCCGGCGGGCGATCCTCGACGAGGGGCTGCGGCCCGACGGCCGCCGCCCGGAGGAGATCCGGCCGATCTGGTGTGAGGTGGGAGTGCTCCCGCGGACCCATGGCAGCGCGGTCTTCACCAGGGGCCAGACCCAGGCCCTGTCGGTGGCGACGCTGGGGACGATGTCCGACCAGCAGCGGCTCGACACCCTGGGCTTGCAGGAATTCAAGCGTTACATGCACCACTACAACTTCCCGCCCTACTCGGTCGGGGAGGCGCGGCCGTTGCGGTCCCCCGGCCGCCGGGAGATCGGGCACGGAGCGCTCGCGGAGAGGGCGGTCAGGGTCATGGTCCCACCGGCGGACCAGTTCCCGTACACCATCCGGGTGGTGACCGAAATTCTCTCCAGCAACGGCAGCACCTCGATGGCCAGCGTCTGCGGCAGCACCCTGGCCCTGATGGACGCCGGGGTCCCGATCAAGGCCCCCGTGGGCGGTATCGCGATGGGGCTCATCACCGACGACCAGGACAGCTCGCGCTATGCCATTCTCTCCGACATCCAGGGGATGGAGGACGCCCTGGGCGACATGGACTTCAAGGTGGCCGGCACTCGCGACGGGATCACCGCCCTCCAGATGGACATCAAAGTCGGGGGGTTGACCTCCGAGATCTTCCGGCAGGCGCTGGAGCAGGCCCGGCAGGGGCGGCTCCACATCCTGGGCAAGATGGCCGAGGCGCTCGGCACCCCGCGGCAGGCGATGTCGAACTTCGCGCCCCGGATCATCACCATCAACATCCACCCCGACAAGATCCGGGACCTGATCGGCCCGGGAGGCAAGACCATTCGCAGGATTCAGGAGGAGACCGGCTGCCAGATCGACATCGAGGATGACGGCAAGGTCTTCTTGGCCACGGTGGACGAGGCCGCGATGGAACGGGCGGTGGCGATGATCCGTGACCTCACCGAGTCGGTGGAGGTGGGCCGGATCTACAAGGGCAAGGTGGTCAGGATCATGCCGTTCGGAGCCTTCGTGGAGATCCTGCCGCGCCAGGACGGTCTGGTCCACATCTCGCAGCTGGCCGAGCAGCGAGTCAACCGGGTCGAGGACGTCGTGAACATCGGGGACGAGATCATGGTCAAGGTCACCGAGATCGACGACCGGGGCCGGGTCAACCTCTCCCGCAAGCAGGCGATCGTCGAGCTCGGGGCTAACGGAGCCGGCGGCGATCACAATCCGGCCGGTGCCTGACCCGGGTTACACGGCAGCGGAGCGGCAGGTCCGCCTGGACGCAATCGCGTCTCAGGTCGCGGCCTGCCGGCTCTGTCCCTTGCACCTGACCAGGATCCGGGGAGTGCCCGGGTCCGGGCCAGGCGGGGCCACCCTGATGGCGGTGGGGGAGGCGCCCGGCGAGCGCGAGGACCAGGAGGGGCTGCCCTTCGTGGGAGCCGCCGGCCAGCTCTTGAACGAGCTCCTGGAGGGGATCGGGCTCGGACGCGAGGACATCTTCATAACCAATGTGCTCAAGTCGCGCCCGCCGGGGAACCGAGACCCCCTGCCCGAGGAGGTCGAGGCCTGCGCCGGCTACCTGGATGCGCAGATTGCCGTGATCGAGCCGAAGGTCATCCTCATCTTGGGGCGCCACGCCCTCCAGCGGCTGCTGCCCGGGGCCCCCTGGATCTCCAGGTGTCACGGCCAGCTCATGAGGGTCGGGGAGCGGACCTACATGCCCTGCTATCACCCCGCCGCGGCGCTCTACAACGGCTCCCTGAAGGCGGTCCTGGTCGAGGACTTCAGGCGGCTTGGTCAGCACCTCGAACAGCAGGCGCACGCGCTGTCGGCCGGGCTGGCAGCGGCCCCCGGATCGAGGCCGCAGTCGGCCGAGCAGCTTGGCCTCTTCTAGCACTTCGGAGAGGCACCCGGACGACCTCGCCGGGCCGCCGGCCCCAGGGGTGATCCGCTTCATTCCGCTGGGCGGGCTGGGGGAGATCGGCAAGAACCTGGCCCTGCTCGAGTGCGGCGACGACGTGGTGGTGATCGACGCCGGGCTCAGCTTTCCGGAGACGGAGATGGTGGGAGTGGACGTGGTCCTGCCGGACATCTCGTTCTTGCTGGCGCGCCGGGCACGACTCCGGGCCGTGCTCCTGACTCACGGCCACGAGGACCACATCGGGGCCCTGCCTTTCTACCTGAGCGACTTCAGTGTGCCGATATACGGAACAGGGATGACGCTTGGGCTGCTTCGGAACAAGCTGGAGAGACGCGGGCTGCGGACGCGGCCCGAGCTCCACGAGGTCCAGCCCGGGGAGACAGTCCGGGTCGGGGCCATGACCGCCGAGTTCGTGCACATGACCCACAGCGTTCCGGGCACCTGCGGGTTGGCGATCGAGACTCCGGCGGGGCTGGTCGTTCACTCCGGCGACTTCAAGCTGGACCAGACCCCCGTCGGGGGGGCGCCACCCAACCTGGCCCGGCTGGCGGAGCTCGGCCGGCGGGGAGTCAGGCTGCTGCTCAGCGACAGCACCAATGCCCCCAACGAAGGCATCACTCCGTCGGAGATGACCGTTCGGCCGGCGCTGGACCGGGCCCTGCGGGACTCCGAGGGGAGGGTGATAGTGGTCACCTTCGCCAGCAACCTGGCCCGCCTCCGCCAGATCGTGGAGCTGGCGGCTGAGAGCGGCCGCCGTTCCTGCCTGGTGGGGCGGAGCATGCTCCGGAACGTCGCCACCGCGATGGAGCTGGGGTACCTCCGGCAGCCCCCGGGGGGGCTCCTGGCGCCTCGGGACCTGGCCGGCCTGGCCGACAAGGAGGTGTGTCTGCTGGCCACGGGATCTCAGGGTGAGCCCCTGGCCGCGCTCAGCCGGATCGCCTCCGGCACCCATCCATTCGTGCGGGTGCGGCCCCGGGACACGGTGGTGTTGGCGGCAAATCCGATACCCGGCAACGAGGCCACCGTCAGCCGGGTCGTCAATCTGCTGGTGGACCACGGGGTGCGGATCCTGGCGGGCAGTCGTGACGGCGTCCACGCCAGTGGTCACGCTGCGCAGGAGGAGCTGCGCTTCGTGTTGGAGCTGCTCCGGCCCCAGTTCTTCGCGCCGGTCCACGGGGAGCCGCGCCATCTTGACGCGCACCGTCGCATCGCCGAGGACTGTGGGCTCGGCCCGAGCCGGGTGGCCGTGCTGGAGAACGGCACGGTCCTGGAGGTGGGAGCGGGCCGGATGCGGATCGCCGGCAGCGTGCGGGTGGGGGCGGTGATGGTCGACGCGGATGGGCACATGGAAGGTCACGCCAAGATCCGGAAGAGGGCCGCCGGGTCCGCCGACGATGTGGTCGTGACGGTGTCGCTCGGCGTCGACCGGAGACTTCGGACTCTGCGGTGGGGGCCGCGGGCCACGGCGCTGGCCCCAGCCCCGGATCCCCACCAGCGTCGCCTCCTGGACGAGGGGTCGGAGGCGGTCCGGGTGGCCTTTCGCAATCACCGGGCGGGCTTCGCCCATGCGGCGGATCTGAGGGACACCGTGCAGGCGGTCATGGACGCTCATCTCGCCGCCCAGGGGGCCTGGCGCCCGACCGTGGTGCCCATGGTCGCCTTTCCCTGACCGGTGAGGTGGACCCGCAGACTCCCGCTTCTCCTGGTGCCGGCCGTGCTGCTGGCAGGGGGAGCGGCGCAGCTGCTCCGGCCGCTCCCGGCGCTCCGTCTGGCCCCGCTCCAGGTGAGTTCCTACGTGGTGCCGGGGAGCGGGCTGGACCTACCCTGGCCGGCCACCGGGCAGGCATCCCTGTTCCTGGCGGGCACCGGATGGGTGGGCCAGACCCCAGGGCAGGATCCGGTCGCCATCGCCAGTGTCACCAAGCTGATGACCGCCCTGCTGGTGCTGCAAAGCCATCCACTCCTGCTCGGCCAGAGTGGACCGTCGCTCACCGTCACCGCCGCCGACCTCGCCCTCTACCAGCAGGAGGTGGCGCAGGGCGACTCGGTGGTCAAGGTTGCGGCCGGGGAGTCCCTCTCCGAGTTCCAGCTCTTGGAGGGGCTGCTGCTGCCGTCAGGGGACAACTTCGCGGCCCTGCTGGCGACCTGGGCCGCGGGCTCGGAGAGCGCCTTCGTGGCGCGGATGAACCAGACGGCGCGGTCGCTGGGAATGCGTCGCACCGTCTTCGCCGACGCCAGCGGTCTGAGCTCGGCCACGATCAGCACCGCCTCGGACCTGGTGCGCTTGGCGGAGGCGGTGATGGCCCAGCCGGTGCTGGCCCAGATCGTGGCGATGCCCACCGCGGTGCTGCCGCTGGCGGGCACGGTCCGCAACTACGACTACGTGCTGGGGCAGCAGGGGGTGGTGGGGATCAAGACCGGGTGGACCGCCGCGGCCGGTGGCTGCTTCGTCTTCGCCGCCCGCAGGATCGTCGCCGGCCGCCCGGCGGAGCTGCTGGGGGCGGTGCTGGCCCAGCCCGGCAATGCCTACACCGGGATTGTGGCGGCGGAGCAGGCCAGCCTCGGGTTGCTGGCGGCGACCTGGCCCCACCTGGAATCTTTCGCGCCGGTCGCGGCCGGCCAGCGGGTTGGAACGCTCACCTCCCAGTGGCATTCGGGCATCCCGGTCCGGGCGGCGGCGGCGACCAGCTTCCTGGCCTGGCCCGGCCTCTCGTTCAAGGTCA